>JBEQAC010000012.1:0-35515 GCA_041640535.1 Bacillaceae bacterium | reverse complement strand
CAATAGGGAAGATAGAAAGGAAAATCGTTAAAAGTAAGAAACTGAAGAGGTCAAGCTCATAACCCAAAATCGTATTATCTGTCATTTTATAAAGAACTGACATTGAGATTGGAAAAAATAGCGCCCAAATAATCCAGACAATATATTTTACTTTTAGACTGACATTCAATGCTATCCCCCCCTTTCTAAAAAATTTAGAATTTTACAATTACTAACATTAGTTTATCAAATCTTCTAAAAAATGTCACACAGTATATAGGTCAAATGACCCCTTTTTTTGTTCAATTTGACTATAATTCTGTCATATTAAAAATGTATGGCCTTACTTCAGACAAAAAGTATAAAGAGCCTGTAATAAGAAGCACATCCTCTTGCTTCAATTCTAACACCTTTTGGTCAATGGCCACTCTCCAATTCTCCTCATAATGCTTTTGGGGATGTTTTGGGCATAGATTAAAAAGATCTATTGCAGGGGTAACCCTTGGAAATTCAAAACTTGTAAAGGTAATTGAATCGGCAACAGTTGAAAGTGGTTCTATCATTTCTTCTAGTTTTTTATCCTTTAGAGCACTAAAAATAATATGAATTCTTTTTTCACTTAGATGAGATTTGATCGTTTGAATTAAACTGCTTACACCTTCAGGATTATGAGCACCATCAAGAATGATTTTAGGGTTATCAGAAACCTGTTCAAATCGACCAATCCACTTTGCTTTTTTTAACCCTGTTCTTATGGCTTCATCATGTACGAATAAACTTTGTTGGCTTCTTAAAAAAAGGATCGCAGCTGTCGCTAAAGCTGCATTCTTAACCTGATGAGTACCCATCATGGTAATTTCAAGATTATTTAACGTATCCTGTGGGGTTTTTAAAGAAAAACACTCCCCTTCCTCCTGAGAGGTTTGACTTGTGATGAAATAATCAACGTCCATCAACATCGTACTAGAATTTAATTCCTTTGCACGCGTTGTAATTACATTGAGTGCATCTGGTTGTTCCGCACTCGAAATGACAGGTACGTTGCTTTTAATAATTCCTGCCTTTTCATAAGCAATCTTTGCAATTGTATTCCCAAGAAGGTCCATATGGTCGTATCCAATATTAGTAATAATCGATAACATCGGATTTACGATATTGGTTGAATCTAACCTTCCACCTAATCCGGTTTCAAAAATCACAAAATCCATCGATTGGTGGTTCCCAAAGAAGGAAAAAGCCATAGCTGTGATGACCTCAAACTCTGAAGGTGCCCCAAGCTCGGTCTTTTCTAATTCATCCGATAATGGAATAATCTGATTTACAAGATGAATCAATTCATCATTTCCGATTGGTGTACCATTTATGCTAATACGCTCATTGAACATTTCAAAATAGGGAGAGGTAAATGTTCCAACTGTATAGCCTGACTCCTCTAAGATGTTTCGTAAATAACAAACAGTTGATCCTTTTCCATTTGTCCCGGCAACATGTAAAGCCTTGATATTCCTCTCAGGGTGGCCTAACTTCTCCATCATCCATTCCATTCGTTTTAAGCCTGGTTTTATTCCTAAACGCAGCCTTGAATGTATCCAGTGAAGTGCTTCTTCATATGTATATATCATCGTTAACTCCTTTTCCTGTTAAAAAAGGATGATTCTTAAGAATCATCCTCTTATTCTATTTAGCCTTTTAATTCTTCTATACGTGCTCGGACTGCATCTCGTTTTTCAATATAGTCCTTTTCTTTGGCTTGCTCTTCTTCAATTACTTTTTGAGGAGCTTTTTTAACAAAACCTTCATTACTTAATTTCTTTTGAACTCGTTCAACTTCTTTATCAAGTTTATCAAGCTCTTTTTCAAGTCTCTTCACTTCCTCATCAATATTGATTAATCCATGAAGAGGTAGGATTAATTCTGCCCCTGATACGACTGCGGACATCGCTTTTTCATCAGCTTGAATATCAGTCGCGATCGTTAATTCACTCGGATTACAGAAACGCTCAAGATATGATCGATTTGTTTCAAGCTGACCGAGAATTTTTTCGTCTTTTGCTTTAATTTTCAACTCGATTTGCTTGCTCATTGGTGTATTTACTTCTGCACGGATGTTTCGAACAGTTCGAATAATCTCAACTAGAAGCTTCATATCACTTGCAGCCTGAGAATCACTTAATTCTGGACGGACTTCTGGCCAGCTTGCTACAGTGATTGATTCTCCTTGGTGTGGAAGGCTTTGCCAAATTTTTTCGGTTACAAATGGCATGAACGGATGAAGAAGTCTCATCGTATTGTCTAATACATAGGCAAGAATTGAACGAGTTGTTTTCTTCGCTGCATCATTTTCTCCGTATAGAGGAAGCTTCGCCATTTCTATATACCAATCACAGAAATCATCCCAAATGAAATTGTATAATAAACGTCCTACTTCACCGAATTCATATCGTTCGGCAAGTTTTGTTACATTTTCAATCGTTTCATTTAAGCGTGTTAAGATCCATTTGTCTGCAACAGATTTTTCGCCTGAAAGATCGATCTCTTCGTATGTGAAGCCTTCCATATTCATTAATGCAAATCGGGAGGCGTTCCAGATTTTGTTAACAAAGTTCCAAGTTGCTTCGACTTTTTCAATACTAAAACGTAGATCTTGACCTGGTGAGCTGCCAGTAGAGAGGAAGAATCGAAGTGAATCTGCCCCATATTGATCAATGACATCCATTGGGTCTACACCGTTACCAAGTGATTTACTCATTTTTCGACCTTGAGCATCACGAACAAGTCCGTGGATAAGAACATCTTTGAATGGGCGTTTCCCTGTGAATTCAAGACCTTGGAAGATCATTCTTGATACCCAGAAACCGATAATATCATAGCCCGTCACTAATACATTCGTTGGATAGAAGCGTTTGTAGTCTTCTGATTCGACATCTGGCCAACCCATCGTTGAAAACGGCCAAAGCGCGGAACTAAACCAAGTATCTAATACATCGTTATCCTGAGTCCAGTTTTCACTATCTGCTGGTGGTTCATGATCAACATATACTTCACCTGTTTCATTATGGTACCAAGCAGGTATACGATGGCCCCACCATAGCTGACGAGAAATACACCAATCGCGAGTGTTTTCCATCCAGCGTAAATATGTGGTTTCAAAACGATCTGGTACAAAGTTTACTTTATTTTCATTATTTTGAAGTTCAACAGCTGCATCAGCTAGTGGCTGCATTTTTACAAACCATTGTGTTGAAAGATAAGGCTCTACAACAGCATCGCTACGCTCACTATGACCAACGGAATGAGTGTGTTCTTCAATTTTAAATAAGACATCTTGTTCTTGAAGGTCTTTAACGATTTGTTTACGGCACTCAAATCGGTCTAAGCCTTGATATTTACCAGCATTTGCATTCATTGTGCCATCTTCATTCATCACTAGGATGCGCTTTAGGTTGTGGCGGTTTCCAATTTCAAAATCATTCGGGTCATGTGCAGGCGTAATTTTAACAGCACCAGAACCGAATTCCATGTCAACATAATCATCTCCAACAATTGGTATTTCGCGTCCAACAATTGGAAGAATAACGGTTTTGCCAATTAAATGCCTGTAACGCTCATCTTCTGGGTGAACTGCAACAGCCGTATCTCCCAGCATCGTTTCTGGGCGAGTAGTCGCTACTTCAATGTTTCCTGATCCGTCTGAAAGTGGATAACGCATATGGTAGAAAGCACCTTGAATATCTTTATGAATAACTTCAATGTCTGATAAAGCTGTTTTTGTTGCTGGGTCCCAGTTGATGATATACTCACCACGGTAAATAAGCCCTTTTTTATAAAGTGAAACAAATACTTCTATAACCGCTTTTGATAATCCCTCATCAAGTGTAAAGCGTTCGCGTGAATAGTCTAAGCCTAACCCTACTTTTGCCCATTGCTGTCTAATATGGCTTGCATATTCTTCCTTCCACTTCCACGTTTCTTCAAGAAATTTTTCTCGACCTAAATCATAGCGAGTGGTTCCTTCTTCTCTTAATTTCGCTTCAACTTTCGCTTGTGTCGCAATTCCTGCATGGTCCATCCCTGGAAGCCAGAGCACATTATATCCTTGCATTCTTTTAATTCTTGTCAGGATGTCTTGTAATGTTGTGTCCCATGCGTGGCCAAGATGTAGCTTTCCAGTTACATTTGGTGGTGGGATGACAATCGTATATGGCTCTTTTTTGCTGTCACTTGAAGCTTCAAAGAATTTCCCTTGTAGCCAGTATTCATAACGGCCTTCTTCCACCGCTTTTGGATCATATTTTGTAGGTAAATTTAATTCAGTTCCTGTCATATGTGTTTCCTCCAATGCATTTACTAAAAGTGATAACCTGAGGGATTTATATTTGAACACAAAAAACTCCTTTTATCCCTCTATAAAAAGGACGAAAGGAGTTGATTTCCGCGGTACCACCTTTATTCATAGATTGATCTATAAAACATTAGATTAATCTATGCACTTTAAACAGATAACGGCTGTAACCGACTTTTACTAGTTAGAGTGAAAGAATGTTTTATTCCTTTTCTCCGTTCATAAAAGCGACTCAAGGGCGACCTTCCATCGTAACATTCCTAAGAAATCTCTCAGCTATTGATTTCTCTCTCTGAAGGTGTTTACTTTGTACTCTTCCCTATCGACGTATTGTTAATCTTTAATTTTTGTCTATATCCTATAGTACATAAAAAATGTTTTCGACGTCAACATCTTCTCCAAGTTTTTATTAAGTTATTCATGTTAATCAGAAAAGGTTGGGCTTTTTTCTTAATTTTATGACACAAATATAAAAAGCGTACATATTTTGTACTATACCCTACTTTTCCGGTGCCAGGCACCATGGCTGGGACATTTTTGATCCCACTTGCAGTGTCAGGCACCATGATTGGGACGTTTTTTGTCCCACTTGTGGTGCCTGGCGCCAGGAACGAGCAAAATGGAATGAGGATGAATGAAAGGGGAAGATTTTTATGAGAAGATTTAATCCTTATACTTATCCACCTTGGTTAAGACAAACCCGAGCAGTTTGTTGCCAATTTGCCTTACCAATTACGATTTTCCAAGGAATAAGAACCATCTTTCTACCAACGACATTTGATGTCATTTTTTTAGCCATTCTGATTGTCATCACTTGTGCCCTTAAATTTGGGTGGTTTTAGTTAAAGGAGCTAACCTTGGTCAGCTCCCTTTTCTATGAAATTCACAATGATTGGTCCAATTCTGCAGCGGCTTGCTGTTCTTTCTTTTCTTGTTCTAGCTGCATGATTCCTGAGGCAAAGTACTCAATATTTTTGTTTAACCAATAGGCATTTAGAAATTGTGCAACTTGCTTATGTTCACTTTTGACACTCTTTCTCTCTGCATAATTTTTCACCACTCGAAACATCGGTTCAGGATAAGTTAAATAACTTAATAGTAATTGAACCTCCTCTTCTCTAAGTGGAAAATGCTGATTATACATCATATACCAATCCATACAATCATTACATTGTATTGGATAGGTTCGAAGTGTTCTGTAATAAAAGGAGACAAGGTCGTTAAATGGTGGTGCTTGTTTTGTTTTTTCAAAACTTGCTAAATACCCTTTATCATTTCTGTCAAAAAGATAATGCTTAATTGAAACTTTCCCATGGGTCATCGAAGTTCGAAATCGCTTCGTTTCCTTTACCTTTTCGTACCATTCATCTAATCTCCCCCGTGCAAAATGACAGGCTCTCATTAATTCATTAAAATGGCTTGCAAACTGAAGCTCAAACGGAGACATATAGAGCTTTTTTTCACATTCATCAATATATGTTTCAAGAAATTTATTCCGCTGCTCCCATTGGGAAGTAAGTGATTCATAATGCTTTTTTACATCTTCTTCATTGAATTCACTTTCTTTTGCCGTGATCGTATGGAGTCTTGCTAGAAGCTTAAATAATTGATGATGTCGGTCATCACGCTCACTACCTGGTTGGTTTTGAAGCCATGGCATTAAATAAAAAAAATGATCATTTCCCCTTACTAAATACTGTCCTTCAGTTGTTCTATAGATTGGGACAATTCGATTAAAGCCTTTTTTATAAAGCTCTTCAATTGAGTTTATAAACCCCTCTCCATATGCGATAGGGATCCCTTTTAAAGCAAATGTCCCTTGACTCGTATAAATTTTTCTTACATTTCCAAACTCCTCGATATAATTACTCGTAAGATTATACTTCTTTAAAATCGGCCCATAATCAACCTTCTGTGTAATCGCCATCAGGGGCCTTCACTCTCTTTCTATTATTTTTTAGCATAGGTCATCTAAAACAAAACAGGTGAGGGGTATTCACCTCACTCACGCTGTTAAATGTTTATTTAGAAATTGGAATGTAAAGCAGCTGTCCGTCATTAACTTGAAAATTGTCTGCTAAACGATTTACTCTAAGCAAAGACTGTAATGAGATGTCATAACGCTCACAAATGGCTTCAAGTGTATCATTATGCTGCGCAATACAAATCTTCATTTTCGTGAAATCTTCCTCATGGTCTCGAGCAAATATTTTCGTTAAGTATAATTCATTTTCACTACGCTTTCCTTGTTGTTGACTTTGAGTTTCCTCTTTTTCACCTTCATTTCGTTCCTCAACAGCTGTTACCGATTTACTAAAACTTGCACCGAAATTATACTTTTCCTCTGCTCTTCCTTTAAAACCAACTTGTAACGCTGGTTGTTTATTCGGTTCAACTTCTGGCTCTAAATCAATTGGTTCTTGAGCAGCTTGAACTTCTTGCTCCCCAGCACCTTCGGCTACTGGCTCTCGCGGAACTTCAATTACTTGCTCTGCAGCAATAACTTCTTCTACTTCTGTCTCATTTTCTAAGTACACTTCTTTTCTTGCTTCCACCTCAAAAGGAGTATATAAATCCTCTTCCTCTTGCTCCTCTATCTTTTGTTCTGGAAGACCATAAAGATCCATATTTACGCTTTCTACGTTGTTACTTTCTTGCTCTTCCTCTACTAGATATCTAGCAGAAAGAGGACTCTCTTCTTTTTTCTCTTCAATTGCACTAAATGTCACTTCTGGTTCTTCGTCTTTGCTTTCCTGTGAACCAGCTACATTCCCGCGCATCTCTACTTCCTGTTTTACATTGTCCTCGACAACCTCTGAAACGCCACTTTCGCCTTCAGCTTGTTCCCTTTCATTAGGTGAATAGAACAATTCAATAGGCTCTGCTTCCTCTGTTGAATCTTCAACAGAAGGAACACTTTGTTGATTCCCATAAATTCCACTAATTGAAAGGTCTGCCACTAATTGAAGGCAACCCCGTTTTGGTAGTTCATAATCAAACGATTCAATCGCTACATATACATCATCAAGATTTTGAATTCGATTTTTCGGGATTGTAATATCAACTGGGAAGCTATGATTTAACTCACTTACCCCATCTTCCCTTGTAGTGACTTGATTCACTACTCTAACTGTAGTGAAATCACGATCATCCTCAGCATTGCTATTTTCATCTATACGATATTCTCCTGCTAGCTGTAAAGCGCCACGAATGGAAACATATTGGTCATGTTCTTGAATGACTATATCAGGGTCTAAAGAAATAGATACTAATTCAGAGACTTCCTGTCCTTTTTGAAACCAAACTGACTCTTCTACTGAAAATCGTAAATACGATTTGTTATCTGATGTCAATATCGACTCCTCCTTTCATTGCCTTCGAAACTTTTTATCTATGACAATACAGATTTATGATAGAAGGTAGCCTTTTATGATAATAACTTAAAAATTTAGAGAATATAAAAAGGTGCCAGGCACCGTGAACGGGACGATTTTAGTCCCGATTGCGGTGCCTGGCACCAAAAGTGGGATCAGTTTTGTCCCACTTGGCCATGGCAAATTCACTTATTTTAGTTTTGAGAATGCATGTTCAGCTGCTTCGATTGTTTTTTCAATGTCTTCATCAGTATGTGCAGTTGATAGGAATAATCCTTCAAATTGTGAAGGAGGCAGAAAGATTCCTTGATCCGCTATTTCACGGTAGAAGGTTGCAAAGTAATCTAAATTAGATGTTTTTGCTTTGTCGTAGTTTGTTACTTGTTCGTCTGTAAAGAAGAAACCGACCATCGAGCCAGCGCGGTTTAGTGTATGTGGGATATCGTATTTTTTCGCTGCATTATCTAGTCCTTCCATAAGACGATCTGCTTTTTTACCAAATTCCACATAGCTTTCAGGTGTTAGTTGAATTAATGTTTCATAGCCCGCTGTCATGGCTAATGGATTGCCAGATAATGTCCCTGCCTGATAAATCGGTCCACTTGGAGCGATACGTTCCATAATGTCCGCACGACCACCATATGCACCTACAGGGAGTCCCCCACCAATGACTTTCCCTAAACAGGTTAAGTCTGGCGTCACTCCATAATGCCCTTGTGCACAGTTGTAGTCGACTCGAAACCCTGTCATGACCTCATCAAAGATAAGCAATGTACCATATTGAGAGGTAATTTCTCGTAAACCTTCTAAAAATCCTGGCTGTGGTGGAACAACGCCCATATTGCCTGCTACTGGCTCCACAATAATGGCAGCGAGGTCATCACCAAATTGCTCAAATGCATATCGAACACTCTCTAGATCATTATATGGAACCGTAATTGTATTCTGAGCTACGCTCTCTGGAACACCAGGGCTATCCGGCAATCCAAGGGTTGCTACTCCAGAGCCTGCTTTAATGAGTAATGAATCCCCATGACCATGGTAACAACCTTCAAATTTCATAATTTTGTTTCTGCCAGTGAAGCCACGAGCTAAACGTAACGCACTCATTGTCGCTTCAGTCCCGGAGCTAACCATTCTTACCACTTCTATTGAAGGCACACGATCAATAACGAGCTCAGCTAGCTTTGTTTCTACTAATGTTGGGGCACCAAAGCTTGTACCATCCTCTGTTACCTTTTTAATTGCTTCTACAACACGATCATCCGCATGTCCATGGATAAGTGGTCCCCAAGAAAGTACATAATCAATGTATTCGTTCCCATCAATATCGTAGATTTTAGACCCTTTTCCTCTTGCCATAAAAATCGGATCCATTTTCACTGATTTAAAAGCACGAACTGGACTGTTTACCCCACCTGGCATGAGTTTTTGCGCCTTTGCGAAGGCTTCGCTTGATTTTCGATAACTTCTCATTTTTCTAACTCCTTTCATTATAAAAGCTCTATGTATAACGGAAAGAGGTAACCTGCAAATATGAGCTCCACTCTTTAAGCTCCCCCATCTTTTTTGCCAATTACCCCTCTTTCACCATTATTTTTCTGATAACCAGCGAGCAACATCCTTGGAGAAATAAGTAAGAATTAAATCAGCTCCTGCACGCTTCATACTTGTTAGCATTTCCATGACAATTTCTTTTTCGTTGATCCAACCATTTGCTGCTGCAGCCTTAATCATTGAATATTCTCCACTGACATTATAAGCAACCACAGGTACGTTAAAATTATTTTTAACATCCCGAATGATATCTAAATATGAAAGAGCAGGCTTTACAATCATAAAGTCGGCACCTTCCTGAAGATCGCTTTCAGCTTCTCTCATTGCCTCTAGTCGATTTGCTGGATCCATTTGATAGGTTTTACGATCTCCAAACTTTGGCGAGCTATGAGCAGCATCACGGAATGGCCCGTAAAATGCCGATGAGTATTTCACACCATAGGACATAATCGGTATATGCTCAAATCCTGCTTCGTCTAAACCAACCCGAATGGCTGCCACAAAGCCATCCATCATATTAGAAGGGGCAATGATATCAGCTCCTGCTTTTGCTTGACTGATTGCTGTTTTTGCAAGCAAATCTAAAGTAGGATCATTTAACACCTGACCTTCTTCAACAATTCCACAATGTCCATGTGAAGTATATTGGCAAAGACAAGTATCTGCAATAACCACAAGCTCTGAATGATGCTCCTTTACTACACGAGTTGCCTTTTGAACAATGCCATTATCATGGTATGCCTCTGTTCCCAGCTCATCTTTATGTTCAGGAACACCAAACAGGATAATCGATTTAATTCCTAGACTAACAACCTCATCAATTTCCTTCACTAGTAGATCCAGTGATAAATGAAACACTCCTGGCATGGAAGGCACTTCGTTTTTAATATTTTCACCTTCAACAACAAAAATTGGATAAATAAGGTCATCAATTCGCAGATGAGTTTCTCTCACAAGGGAACGTAAATTTTCTGTATGACGTAATCTTCGATGACGGTTAAACTGAAGCTCTTGCATCAAGATTCCTCCTTTAATTCTTTATAAAAACAGACAAGCTCATCCAACATCCCATCAATTGTATAGCTTGAAGGACAGATCGTGACAGGGATGTCTGCATCCTCTAACTTCTTTTTCGTAATCGGCCCTATACAAGCAACAATAAATTTTCCCCAACGAATTTCTTCGACACTTTCAAGAAAATATTGTACGGTTGATGGGCTTGTAAAAGTAAGTACATCTAGTTCATTCCTGTTTATTAACTCTAGTAGCTCAGCCTTTTTCTTATAATCTGCTACATTTTCATACATAACCAAGTCGTCCACATAAGCACCAAGACTTTTTAATTCTTTAGGTAAAACTGATCGTGAAAGATTCCCTCGTGCAAGCAAAATTCGGTCACCCATAGATATCAGTGGCCTTAATGCCTCTATTAATCCTTCTGCAACAAACTCAGAAGGGACAACTTCTGCTTGGTAACCGAACTTTCTTAAGGTATCTTCTGTTTTTTTTCCAACAACCGCGATTTTCGGTAGTACTATAGAAATTGAACTCGTAGTTAGCTCTTGAAAGAAAAATTCAACCCCATTTGTACTCGTAAAAATAAGCCAATCATATGTATTTATTTTTGATAGCTTGTCAACAATTTCACTCTTGTTTTCTGGCAGCTGAAAAGTGAGAAGAGGAATTTCAACCGGAATTCCCCCAAGTCTTGCTATTTTGCTTGAAAACTCTTTTGCTTGATCTTTACCTCTAGTTACAAGAATTCGTTTACCATGAAGAGGTAATCGACTAGTCATTATTGATCAAGCTCTTTCTTCACCTGATCAATTAATTCCTTTGCACCTTGATTAGACAATTTCATAGCCGCTTCATGACCAACCGCTACTGGATCTGTCCCCGTTACAACTTCTTTAAATATCGTTTTCCCGTCCGGTGATCCTACTAATACAGTAAGTGCAATCTGTTTATCATCAGTAAGCTTTGCAAAACCAGCAATCGGGACCTGACAGCCACCTTCCATTTTGTGCAAAAATGCTCTTTCCGCAGTGACTGTTTGAGATGTTTGGTGATCATTTAATTTTGCTAAAGCTGTAAGTAATTCATCGTCATCCTCACGGCATTCAATCGCTAATGCCCCTTGACCAACCGCAGGTAAGCAAAGCTCTGGCTCAAGGAAATCTGTGACTACATCTGATGTCCACCCCATACGTGCTAGGCCTGCTGCTGCTAATACAATCGCATCATATTCTTCATTTTGAAGCTTCGCAATACGAGTATCAATATTTCCACGAATCCATTTGATTTCCAAATCAGGTCTTTCAGCTAATAACTGAGCACTTCTTCTTAAACTACTTGTTCCTACAATCGCACCAGAAGCTAATTGACTAAATGGGACATGATCTTTAGAGATAATAGCATCACGATGATCCTCACGACTTGGAATACATCCGATTGTTAAACCAGTTGGTAACACCGCAGGCATATCCTTCATGCTATGTACAGCCATATCAATTTCCTTATTAAGCATAGCCTGTTCAATTTCTTTCACAAACAATCCCTTGCCTCCGACCTTCGAAAGTGTTACATCTAAAATTTGATCACCCTTTGTAACAATCT
Organism: Bacillaceae bacterium; assembly: GCA_041640535.1. GTDB lineage: Bacteria > Bacillota > Bacilli > Bacillales > Bacillaceae_L > Litchfieldia. Next base: position 23,647 of record JBEQAC010000012.1, on the reverse strand, counting down.
CTTTTATTTCAAATTCAAATGGAACACCTAAATTATTTAATTGTTGGATGAACCAGTTCGTTTGTGTTAATGCTAGCTTACTTTTTCTAGAGCCGACGATAATTTTTCTCATGTTAACCTCCTACTATGAACTCCAAAAATGAAAGCGTGATAAGCTTCCAAATAAGAAGAAATTTATTAATAATATTAAAAATGATCCTAGATTCCATAATGCTATAGATTTACCTTGTAGTCCAATCACGACCTTTTTGTAAAGATAAAAACTGTATGCGATTAGAACGATAAATGATCCTAATACTTTAGCGTCGTACCAATGAAAGGTATCGAGGGAGATATAGGCCCATAAAATTCCTAAAAGTAAGGATAGTAACAGCATCGGTACTCCAATCACATTTAATACATAGGACATGTGATCAAGCTTCGACAAGTCATCCATACGTAGAAGTCGTTTTCCCCATTTCTTCTGTTTTAATAAATTAAATTGTATTAAATATAGAATTGAAAACACAAAGGATAAGGAAAATGCACCATAAGATAATATGGCCATTGTAATATGAATCATAAGTAGCTCTGATACTAATTGACCAGCTTCTACAGATGAACCATGCTGTTGTGGTGCAAAAGTATGTATCGACATAATCGAAAATCCTATGACATTGGTAAAGAACACAGTAAAATCTACTCGTAATAATCGATTAATGATAAGAGAGAGTGTAATCAAAACCCAAGCAAAAAAATATAGGCCTTCTAGTAGACTAAGAACGGGAAATCTACCTGTTTCGAGCATTCGGTAAATCAAAAAGCCTGTTTGCAATACCCATACAAATGCAAGTAACCAGAAGGCAGCAGTGTTTGCCTTCCGGTTGTTATGAAGAAAGTCTATAAAATATAATAACACGCATAAAGCGTAAAGAATTACAGTTAGTTCCTGTAATCTTGTTAAATTCATCTCAACCATATAAGATTGTCCTCTCCTATGACTGTAGAGAAGGCTCATTAAGTGGTGTGAGCACTACTTGATCAACCATATCCTTACGCTGACTTTGCGCTTCTCGTTCAGCATGCACTGCATCTTCAATATCGAAAATCTTCATAAACAGATCTAAAGACTCTTCTGCATTCTGTTCGGCCGCCAATTCTTTCACCCTTAGAATCGGATCGCGTAGCAGCTGATTGATAATGCTCTTTGTATGCTTATTTAACAGTTTCTTCTCTCGATCTGTTAAGTTTGGCATTTTACGTTCAATGCTCTCCATTGTTTCTGCTTGAACAGCAAGGGCTTTTTTACGAAGAGCAGAAATAACAGGAACTACTCCTAGTGTACCTAACCACTGTTTGAACTCCACAATATCAGCCTCAATCATCAATTCAATCACTTCAGCTGCTTTTTTTCGTTCAAGCATATTGGCCTCAACAATACCCTCTAAATCATCAATATCATATAGGAATACACTGTCAAGTTCTGCAAGTTCTGGGTCTAGGTCACGTGGTACAGCAATATCCACCATAAATAGTGGGCGTCCTTTTCTTAATCGCTCGACATAAGACATCATTTCTTTTGTAATGACATATCCTTTTGCACCGGTTGAGCTTATCATAATATCGGCTTCCATTAGAGCACACTGTAACTCAGCTAATGGCTTTGCTTCACCATCAAATTTTTTCGCTAGATCTACCGCTTTATCAAATGTACGATTCATCACCGTTACATTTTTCACACCGCTGCCATGCAGGTTTTGTGCAGCCAATTCACCCATCTTACCAGCACCAAGAATTAATACATGTTTATTTGAAAGGTTCCCGAAGATTTTTTTCGCAAGTTCCACTGCTGCATAACTAACTGAAACGGCATTTGCACCAATATCAGTTTCTGCATGTGCTCGCTTAGCTAAAGTAATCGCTTGTTTAAATAATTGGTTGAATACTGTACCAATAGTGTTTTCTTTCTGTGCATCTAGGAAACTCGACCGTACCTGTCCGAGAATTTGAGTTTCTCCTACTACCATTGAATTTAATCCACAGGTTACCTTAAATAAATGCTCTACTGCACCATCATCTTCATAAATGTTTAGAAAAGGAGTAAATTCCTCTTTAGCAATACCGAACCAATCTGATAAGAATGCTTTAATAAAATAACGTCCTGTATGCAACTGATCAACAACCGCATAAATTTCAGTACGGTTACAAGTAGAAATAATGATATTTTCAAGAATACTCTTTTGGCTTTTGAGTTGTTCCATCGCATCTGCTAGATCAGCCGTATTAAAGGATAACTTCTCACGAATTTCTACAGGGGCAGTTTTATAATTTAATCCGACCATTAAAATATGCATATTGATGACACCCCCAAAAAGTTAATATTTTATATCGAATTTAAATCATGTTATTATTAAAGCCCAAAAATAGGGCAATTGATTTATCATTGAAAAACCTAATGGTATTATAACATGTCTGTTTTTTTACATTCAAAAAAAATGTGAACAGACTGTGAATTGATATGATATGATTTTATTAAAGGAATAGACTATCATTTATATTCGTAATAAAATCGATATATATAGGATAGTACATAAGGCCCGTCTCTTTTTAAACTTACAAAGAGTACAATAACAAAAAAAACACTCTTTATCAAGTTTTCTTTACTATTGTTTTGGAGGTACAACGTTTGAAAAAGCACAGCATTTTTCCTGGCATCATTTTAATTGGTTTTGGTACTTATTTTCTACTACAACAATTAAGTATGACACTGTTTTCTGGAATATTTACATGGCCAACGTTAGTCATCTTTATTGGTATTGCCCTATTAATTCAAGCTTATAGTACAAATGATTTTAGTAATATACTACCTGGTGTTATTCTAACAGGCTTTGGGTTTCATTTTCACCCTATCAACACGGTCACAATATGGCCAAAGAATGTTGGTATGATTATCTTAATCATTTCCTTAGGTTTCATCTTAAAATCACTAAAAACAAAAACAGATCACGCACAAGGCTTTCTACTATTAGGTTTTGCATTTCTATTATTAAAATATGATTCCTTTATTAGCTGGCTTAGTGTATTAGGCTCTAATCTTTCATTTCTCATTCGGTTCTGGCCCGTACTTGTTATTGCTGTTGGTTTTTATTTATTGTTTATTAAAAAAAAATAATTTATACCAAATATATGCAAAAAAAAAGAGAGTCATTGCTCTCTTTTTTTAGTACTCAAATAAAACTTAACAAGGCACCCCATGCCTTTTCTTTTCCTTGACCTGTTTCTGACGAGAATAATATCACTTGATCGTTTGGATCAATATTAAGTGTTTCTTTTACAACTTTCACATGTTTATCCCATTTTCCTTTTGGGATTTTATCTGCTTTTGTTGCGACGATAATCACAGGTAGATTGTAATGCTTAACGAAATCATACATCATGACATCATCCTTTGTCGGAGGATGACGAACATCAACAAGCAATACAACAGCCCTTAATTGATCACGGCTAGTTAAGTACTTTTCAATCATCTTACCCCATGCTTCTCTCTCCGTCTTAGACACTTTGGCGTATCCATACCCTGGGACATCAACAAAGTGAAGCATCTCATTAATGAGGTAAAAGTTTAAGGTTTGTGTTTTACCTGGTTTTGAAGAAGTCCGGGCTAAACTTTTACGAGCAATCATTTTATTGATAAAAGATGATTTCCCTACATTCGATCGACCTGCTAACGCAAATTCAGGTAGCTCTGTATCAGGATATTGCTCTGGTTTAACCGCACTAATAACAATTTCTGCAGCTGTTACTTTCATTCATTTACACCTACTAATGCATGTTCTAATACTTCATCCAAATGTGATACGAGGACAAATTGCAGGTCCTTTCTCACACTTTCTGGAATGTCTGCAATATCTTTTTCATTGTCCTTGGGAACAATGACTTTTGTTAATCCAGCACGATGCGCACTTAATGATTTTTCCTTTAATCCACCAATTGGTAACACTCGACCCCTTAATGTAATTTCACCTGTCATTCCAACTTCTTTACGTACAGCCCGACCTGTTAGTGCAGAAATTAGCGCAGTTGCAATTGTAATCCCTGCCGATGGACCATCCTTCGGTACAGCTCCCTCAGGAACATGTATATGGATATCGTTTTTCTCATGAAATTCTGGGTCAATATTAAGCTCTACTGCTTTAGAACGAATATAGCTGAATGCTGCCTGAGCGGATTCTTTCATTACATCTCCAAGCTTCCCTGTCAGAACAAGCTTCCCTTTACCAGGAGCAAGAGCGACTTCAATTGATAAGGTGTCACCCCCAAAAGCTGTATAAGCTAATCCAGTAGAAACCCCAATCTGATCCTCAAGCTCTGCCTGACCATAACGGAATTTAGGTTTCCCTAAAAATTCTTCTAGGTTCTTCTCTGTTATGACAATTCTCTTTCTATCTTCTGAAACAATGATTTTAGCTGCCTTTCTGCAAATGGTGGCAAGCTGTCGTTCAAGGCCACGGACCCCTGCCTCACGTGTATAATAGCGAATAACACCTTGTATTGCTTCATCCCGCATTTGTAGTTTTCCTTTTTGTAGGCCGTGCTCTTCGATTTGTTTTTGTAATAAATGATCCTTGGCAATGTGAATCTTTTCTAATTCCGTATAGCCAGCAATCGTAATAATTTCCATTCGATCTAGTAAAGGTCCAGGAATGGTTGCGAGGTTATTTGCAGTAGCAATAAACATCACCTTTGATAAATCATAAGGCTCCTCAATAAAATGGTCGCTAAATGTACTGTTTTGCTCTGGGTCAAGAACTTCTAATAAGGCTGCTGAAGGATCGCCACGGAAGTCACTAGACATTTTATCTATTTCATCAAGCAAGAATACTGGGTTAATGGTACTTGCTTTTTTCATTCCTTGAATGATCCGCCCTGGCATAGCTCCTACATAGGTTCTGCGATGACCCCTAATTTCCGATTCATCTCTGACACCACCAAGAGATATTCTGACAAAATTACGCCCTAACGATTTTGCTACAGACCTTGCTAAAGAAGTTTTTCCAACTCCGGGAGGTCCAGCTAAACAAAGAATTGGGCCTTTAAGGGATTGTGTGAGCTGTTGCACCGCTAAATATTCAAGTACACGTTCCTTTACTTTTTCTAGTCCATAGTGATCTTTATTTAACACGTCTTCTGCGTGATGGATATCCAATTGATCCTCTGTCGCTTTACTCCAGGGAAGTGCTAATAACCATTCAATATAATTTCGGATAACTGCACTCTCCGCTGAGGTTTGAGGAATTTTTTCATATCGCTCTAACTCTTTAAGTGCGATATTCTCTACATTTTCAGGCATACCCGCTGCTTCAATCTTTTCTTTCAAGGTTGAAACTTCGCCTGTTTTTCCTTCTTTATCTCCTAGTTCTTTTTGTATCGCCTTCATTTGTTCACGAAGATAATATTCCTTTTGCGTACGCTCCATTGACCTTTTCACTCGCTGGCCAATCTTTTTCTCGAGTGTTAGTACTTCTTTTTCATTATTTATAATGGTGATAATCTTGTTTACACGTTCTTTAATGTCGAGTGTTTCTAATATTTCTTGTTTTTCTTTTAATTTCAGCGGAAGATGGGAAGCAATAATATCTGCCATTCGACCGGGTTCTTCAATGTCTGTTACACTTGAATACGTCTCAGTTGATATTTTTTTTGAAATCTTTATGTATTGCTCAAAATATTCAAGCATAGTTCTCATTAATGCTTCACTTTCCAAATCCTTCGTGGGGTCATCTTCAAGCGATCTGACATTAACAGTAATATAAGTTTCATGATCCTGAAAATCAAGAATCTCAGCTCTAGAAAGTCCCTCAACCAATACTCTAATGGTTCCATTAGGGAGCTTTAACATTTGCTTTACTTTTGTTAAAGTACCTATTTTATAAATATCTTCAAGGACTGGATCATCTACTGAAACATCAGTTTGTGTTGTTAAAAAAATGATATGATCCTCTACCATTGCTTTTTCAAGCGCTTGAACTGACTTCTCTCTCCCAACATCAAGGTGTAATACCATGGTTGGATATACAAGTAATCCCCGAAGTGGTAAAAGAGGAACAATGATTTCATTTTCCATTTTCATTGCAAACACCTCAAAATCCATATAATATGTATTATTTTTTATTATGGCTATCTTTTATAAATCCATGTTAAAACATATAAGAAGATTGCTAGTCATAATTACCCAATATGTTAAAAAATCATAAATTAGGGATTCTTTGTACCATTCTATCTTATTTACTATGGCGTGTCTATTCAGGAGCAATGATCCCATATTTAACAGAAAAGGGGTTAACCCCCCAGGACTTCCTTATGAGGTAGTTAAACCCTTTCTAAACGTTCTTATCACCTTATTTTTTTATTGATTTGCACTCCAGGTGTGTGCTTTCCGCGGGGCAGGTGATGAGCCGCCTCGTGCCTGCGGGGTCTCATCCTTCCTGCAGATCCCACAGGAGTCACACATATCCGTTCCAATCATGTAATCCCCATCTAATTCGTTTTAAAAACAACATTTTTTATAAAACAGCCTTTTTTATACAGATTCTATATTTGATAAATCTGCAGTTGCAGGAATGACATGATGCTCTGAATGCTCAACTGGTGCATGTAATAGAGCAAGCCTAAATACTTCATCTAAGTGGGTGACAGGAATAATTTGAATTCCGTCGATTTCTCTAAGGATATTTTGCATATTTTCTTCTGGGATAATGACTTTTTGAACACCCGCTTGTTTTGCTGCCTTTACCTTTGGAACTACTCCACCTATAGGTTTTACATTCCCATGAATACTTATTTCACCAGTCATAGCAACGGCATTGTTAACAGGTATTTTATAGATCGCTGAATAAATTCCTGTAGCCATTGCGATTCCTGCTGAAGGGCCGTCAATCGGTATTCCACCCGGGAAATTTACATGAATATCGTAATCAGCTGCAGGTACTCCCATTGAACGAAGGACTGTAATCACATTTTCAATCGATCCTTTTGCCATACTTTTCCTTCTAATGGACTTCCCACGGTCGCCGATGCTCTCCTCCTCTACAATTCCCGTAATATTGATACTGCCTTTCTCATTTGTAGGAATGACTGTGACCTCAATTTCTAATAGAGCTCCAGTATTAGGACCATAGACAGCTAAGCCATTGACAAGACCAATTTTGGATTGTTCTCCAATTTTTTTATCCTGGCGTGGAGAGAGCTGACTTGAATGGATAACCCATTCAATATCGTCTTCAGTTAGTAGAGTGCGATCTTCCGAGATGGCTATACCAGCTGCAATCTGAACCATGTTTACAACTTCACGACCATTTCGGCAATAACCAGAAAGTAAGGAAATTCCTTTTTCAGTTGCACTCATCTCTACCTTATCTAATGCGTTTCTAACAACCTTCGCAAGTTCATCTTGGTCAAGTTCTCTAAAGAACACTTCTAAACATCGTGAGCGTATCGCTGGTGGGATTTCATTTGGTGTTCTAGTAGTTGCCCCAATTAAGCGAAAATCTGCTGGCAATCCATTTTTAAAAATATCATGGATATGTGTAGGAATGGAAGAGTTTTCCTCATTATAGTAAGCACTTTCTAAAAATACTTTACGATCCTCTAATACTTTGAGCATCTTATTCATTTGAATAGGGTGTAACTCACCAATTTCATCAATAAATAAAACACCACCATGGGCATGTGTCACTGCCCCTTGTTTTGGCTGGGGAATACCAGCTTGCCCCATTGCGCCAGCTCCTTGATAAATAGGGTCATGAACTGAACCGATTAGCGGATCTGCAATACCTCTTTCATCAAATCGTGCTGTTGTAGCATCTAGCTCGACGAATACCGCTGATTTCTTAAAAGGTGATCTTGTATTCCGTTTTGCTTCTTCTAAAACTAATCTAGCAGCAGCAGTTTTACCAACACCAGGTGGGCCGTAAATGATGACATGCTGTGGATTTGGTCCACACAATGCCGCTTTCAGTGCTTTAATACCATCCTCTTGGCCAACGATATCATTAAAACTTTGAGGTCTGACCTTTTCTGCTAGAGGTTCAGTTAATGAGATTGCTCTCATTTTGCGCAGCTGTTCCATTTCCTTTTTTGATTCTTTATCAATCGAGACTTTTTGAGTTCGTTGATTCTTAAGTAAGTTCCAAAAGTAAAGCCCGATAATAATTCCAAAAAACAGCTGTACAAATAAAGCGATTCCTGTCCAACTCATAAAATACCTCCTGCTCTAGTTGTCTTCTATTCGTCTCATAAAACAGGTTTAATACTGCTACATGAAACTTTGTCTACTTTTTTCCTCCATATACTCTAATTCATTATGTATCCTAAAAAATAATGGGATGGAAGATGTTTCATATATGCTAGTATCTCCTGTATTATGGTTGAATAAACAGAAAAAGAGGAGATTCTTCAGTTGGAAGGATATAGAAAGTAAAAAAGCCTGAAAGAGAATCATTTCTCCTTCAGACTTCAACGTATAGTTTAAATTTTAGGCAGATGTCTTTTCAGAATCGTCTTCTTGAACAACTGTTCCATCTTCAAGTACAAGCTTTGGAGCGCTTGTTTGTGCAACTGTTTCACCAGTTATCACACATTTTTTTATATCATCTCGAGATGGTAAATCAAACATAACATCCAACATAATACCTTCAATGATTGAGCGTAAACCACGTGCACCTGTTTTCCGTTCAATCGCTTTCTTAGCAATTTCTAACAATGCATCGTCCTCAAATTCTAACTCTACCTCATCAAGTTCAAGCATTTTCTGATATTGCTTGACAAGGGCATTTTTTGGCTTTGTTAGAATTTCAACAAGGGCATCTTCATCAAGAGGTTCTAAACTTGCAATGACAGGTAAACGTCCGATAAATTCTGGAATTAATCCGAATTTTAATAAGTCCTCAGGTAGAGCTTTGGATAGTAACTCTTTTTGCGTTAAATCTTCCTGCTTTAAATCTGAGCCAAATCCAATTACTTTCTTACCAAGGCGACGCTTAACAATTTGTTCAATTCCATCAAATGCTCCACCGCAAATAAACAGAATGTTAGTCGTATCGATTTGAATAAACTCTTGGTGTGGATGCTTTCTTCCACCTTGAGGAGGAACACTTGCAACCGTTCCTTCAAGAATTTTTAGTAGCGCTTGTTGGACACCTTCACCAGAAACGTCACGTGTAATGGAAGGGTTCTCTGATTTACGAGCCACCTTATCAATCTCATCAATATAAATAATTCCTTTTTCTGCTTTTTCAACATCATAGTCTGCTGCTTGAATAAGCTTTAAGAGAATATTTTCAACATCCTCACCTACATAACCCGCTTCAGTAAGAGAAGTTGCATCAGCAATTGCAAATGGTACATTAAGAATCCTTGCTAATGTTTGAGCTAATAAAGTTTTACCGCTTCCAGTAGGTCCAATCATACAAATATTACTTTTCGATAATTCAACATCATCTATCTTACTATTTGAATTAATACGCTTGTAATGATTATATACAGCGACTGATAAAGACTTTTTAGCTGCTTCTTGACCAATAACATATTCGTCTAGAATTTCACGTATTTCTTTTGGTTTAGGAACATCTTTAAATTCAACTTCTTCTTCAGTTCCTAATTCTTCTTCAACGATTTCTGTACAAAGTTCAATACATTCATCACATATGTATACACCCGGTCCAGCAACAAGTTTTCGAACTTGATCCTGTGTCTTACCGCAAAAAGAACATTTAAGCTGTCCCTTTTCATCGTTAAATTTAAACATTATGTCACCCCTTATTCTTTCTTCTCTTTCTAACGTCTACGCTCTTTTCAAACATTGGATGCTTGGCAGAGTCTCTCCCTATACACTTTAAAAAATCAATTAGTTATGTACTGCATTGTACCATAGATTTCATTAAAGGAGTTAATGATATCCCTTTGACGAATTATGTAAATCTCCTAAATCTCTAGCCTTATGTTGGAAGAAATAAAACAAAAAAACATGCCCTACTGCTAGTATCCCCATTAAGTTGAGATTAAAACTTAAGAATAAGAACTTATTCATTTAATGATTAATATATGTATATCAAATGTATAGGTGGAATATTATTAAAATTTGGTACAAAACAAGGCACGATCAAGTCGCGCCTTGTTCTATACTTATATTATGCAATACTTTTGCTGTTTTCCACAAGAAAATCGATTGCTTTTCTAATTTTTATATCTTCTTTAATGCCTTCCGTACCGCCTAGCATCACTTTAAGCTGATCAACAGGAGTTTGGTACATTTCAGCCATTTTTTCTAACTCTGCATTTACATCTTCTTCAGATGCTTCAATATTTTCTGCATTCGCAATTGCTTCTAATGTAAGATTAATACGAACACGTTTTGCCGCATCTTCACTCATTTGAGAACGAAGAGCTGATTCATCTTGACCTGAGAATTGGAAATAAAGGTCAAGGTTCATGCCTTGCATTTGCAGACGTTGTTCAAATTCTTTTAACATACGATCTAATTCTGTGTTTACCATCGCTTGTGGTACATCAATTTCAGCATTTTCTGATGCTTTTTCAATTACTGTATCACGAAGGTGGTTTTCTGCATCACGCTTTTTCGTTTCTTCAAGATTTGTTCTTGTTTTAGCCTTTAATTCTTCCAATGTTTCAACTTCTTCGTCAACATCTTTTGCGAACTCGTCATCTAATACTGGAAGTTCTTTTGTTTTGATTTCATGAATTTTCGTTTTGAAAATAGCAGGTTTACCAGCTAAGTTCTCAGCATGGTATTCTTCTGGAAATGTTACTTCAACATCCTTCTCTTCACCAGCAGCAACACCCACTAATTGATCTTCGAATCCAGGAATGAATGATCCTGAACCAATTTCAAGTGAATAGTTCTCAGCCTTTCCACCTTCGAATGCTTCGCCATCAACAAAGCCTTCAAAGTCAAGAACAACTGTATCACCATTTTCAATAGTACCTTCTTCTTTTACAACTAATTCAGCATTACGCTCTTGAAGCTTTTTAATTTCACTTTCTACGTCTTCATCAGTTACATTCGCATCTAATTGTTCAACTTCTAGGTTTTTGTATTCACCTAATTTAACTTCAGGCTTTACTGTAACTTTAGCTGTGAAGATAAGGCTTTTTCCTTTTTCGATTTGTTCTACATCTACTTCAGGACGATCTACTGGCTCAATCCCAGTTTCTTCAATTGCTTGTGCATAAGCTTCTGGTAATAAAATATCTAATGCATCTTGGTATAATGCTTCTACACCAAAACGTTTCTCAAACATTCCACGAGGCACTTTCCCTTTACGGAACCCTGGAATATTTACTTTAGTTACAACTTTTTTAAATGCAGCGTCAAGTCCTTCATTAACTTTCTCCGCATCTACTTCAATTGTTAGAACGCCTTGATTGCCTTCTAACTTTTCCCATTTTGCAGACATGTATGTTTCCCTCCAACATCGATTTATGTAGGAAATTTACCCTTAGGCTTCATTTCCATTTTTACTAATAAGATAACGATATGCTATGTATTTGTAAATTCAAACAACCATTCTGATTGATACTTATCCATTATTAACACGTCATTATCCATTTATACTGTCCTGTGTCATGCTTATGTAGGTACTTTTGATATATACATAGTGATTTCTATACAAGCATTTTACAACCACTACATTATAACATACAATTTAAAGCTTTCAACAGTTAGAATTTGTAATTATGATGGTGTAAAGGGATTGAATCCCTAAGAACTCTAGCATTATACAAAACAATGGGTAAAACTACCACTTCACATATAAGATATTTCCTCAATTTTTTGAATCGTATCTATGATATGCTTTAATTCAAATAAACTCACACCGTATGTCTCTTCAAGCACACTATTCTCAATTTCAATTCCATGAAGTTCATTTCCATATAAATGAAGTGCAGCTGCCCAAATAGAAGGATTGTCATCCTTAGGCGTAAAAGGATAAAGACAGAATAACAACCTAAGCCATAATTCCTTAGTAACTTCAAAAAGTGAAGGATTTTCATTCCCTAAATGATCCTCTAGTTGATCTAATACTGCTTTCGTATAGTCCTCATCTAAAAGGTCACTTAATTGTGAAGGAATCACTATCTTTACTTCTCCAAATTTCTCAATCTTTAGTTCAGCTTGAACATGTTGTTCTTTCAGTAACTGCAAAATGATCGTTTTGACGATTGGATGTTTATTTTCATCCTGAAGAAATGTACTTAAAACCTCTAAGTGCTTATGTAAATTATAATCTTTAATCGACTGAACTAAAGCAGCTTGTTCATGATAATTGTTTTTACGAATAAGGATATCCTCTATTCGTTCTTGCAAGCTGTCTTCATTACTGTTGTCCAGTATTTCATAGTTGTCGCCTTCATTATCCGATGTCATTTTTATACTAAGATCGAGGAGTTTATAAAAGCTTTCAATATAGTTTGAAGGAATTTGATCCTCTTCTATAACCGCTTCAATCGTCTCTTTTACCTCTTTGTATTGCCTTAGTTGAATTAATATAGTCAAATATACTTGTAAAACATTAAAATAATCTCCGATATCCTGCTGAAGCATACGCTTGCATCTTGCTTTAGCTTCATCTAGATCTCCTAACTCAAGGAGGCATAGAACAATTCCTAATTCAATTTCATCTCGCTCATCTGTAAGACCTTCGGCTTGTCCTAACAGTGTGAGAGCTTCTTTAAATTTTTTGCTCTTTAATGATTCTAATCCCTTTTCAATTAGCCTTTCCTTAAGCTTTGGAAACTGAATAACGTTTTTCTTCTGATGATTGTCATTCATTTGATTACTCATTGAGTTAACCAACTCCAAACATTTGTGTTCCCATTAGTTTAGCAATCAAAACACTAGAAAACAATACCTACACCGTCTAATTCGTTTACGTAAATAAATAAGGTGAGTAAAAACTCACCCTTAAGCACGTGCTTTCTGTTTTTCGTAGTTTGCTATCTTTTCTTCATAAGCAAGAGTTAAATCAATTTCGTCCCAGCCATTTACTAGCATTTCTCTCCAATGTGAATCAATAACAAATGAACGTGTAAAGCCTTGATTATCTTGAATCGTTTGTTCTTTAAGATTGATTGTACATTGATAGTCCGCAGATTTAGATTGGTCAAGTAAATACTCTATATCCGCCTTATCTAAGTAGATGGGCACCATCCCATTTTTTAAACAGTTATTATAAAAAATATCAGCAAAGTTAGGTGCAATGATGACTTTAAAACCATAGTCCCCTAAAGCCCATGGTGCGTGCTCTCTTGAAGAACCGCAACCAAAGTTTTCATTTGCAACTAATATAGTAGCACCTTGATTTTCAGGTAGATTTAGTTCAAATTCAGGGTTTGGTGTTTCATCATCAAGGTAGCGCCAATCATAAAATAAAAATTGACCAAAACCAGTTCTTTCAATTCTTTTTAAAAATTGCTTTGGTATGATTTGATCTGTATCCACATTTACTCGATCTAGTCCAGCTACTTTTCCAGTATGAATTACAAATGGTTCCACGTCTTTCACTCCTAACTAGACAGAAGCTGTCTCTAATTTTCTGACATCCACAAATTTACCATAGATTGCTGCTGCTGCTGCCATCGCTGGACTTACAAGATGAGTTCTTGCACCCTTTCCTTGTCTACCTTCAAAGTTACGATTTGAAGTAGATGCACATCTTTCACCAGCAGGTACTACATCTGGATTCATACTTAAGCACATACTGCAACCAGCGTCTCTCCACTCAAATCCAGCTTCTACAAAGATTGCTGATAATCCTTCTTCTTCTGCTTGTTTTTTTACCTTTTGTGATCCAGGAACAACCATCGCACGCACATTTGGCGATACTTTTTTCCCCTTCACAATTTCAGCTGCCTCTCTAAGATCACCAATACGAGAGTTTGTACAGGAACCAATAAACACATGCTGAACCGGTATCTCACTAATTGGTGTACCAGGTGTTACTCCCATATATTCATAAGCACGATGAGCTGCACGCTTGTCTACTTCTGTATCAAAATCCTCTGGAGCAGGAATTGTATCCTCTATTGTTATACTCATTGAAGGATTAGTACCCCATGTTACTGTCGGTGCAATTTCATCAGCTGTTAATTCAACAACTTTATCATAAGTTGCATCCGGATCTGTTGCAAGTTGCTTCCACTCAGCAACAGCATCCTCAAATTCAATTCCATTTGGGCAATATGGTCTTCCCTTTAGGAAAGAAAAAGTGGTTTCATCTGGGCTTATCAATCCCGCTTTTGCACCTGCTTCAATCGACATATTGCAAACTGTCATTCTTTCTTCCATGGACATATTTCGAATGACATCACCTGTAAATTCAATAACATAACCTGTTCCAAAATTAACACCATATTTACGAATAATCGATAATATTACATCCTTAGCATAAACACCTTTACCAAGCGCACCAGAAACATTCACTTGTAAAGTTTTTGGCCTTTGTTGCCACAATGTTTGTGTTGCAAGGACATGCTCAACCTCACTTGTACCAATACCGAACGCTAAAGCTCCAAAAGCTCCATGTGTAGAAGTATGACTGTCACCACAAACAATCGTTTTACCAGGATGTGTTAATCCAAGCTCAGGACCAATAACATGAACAATCCCTTGATCAGGACTATTTAAGTCCGCTAATGTAATTCCAAAATCTTGACAGTTTTTTTCCAATGTACTCATTTGCTTAGACGCAATTTCATCCTGAACAACAAAACGATTAACAGTTGGAACATTGTGATCCATTGTTGCAAACGTAAGATCAGGTCTTCTCACTTTACGATTTTTTATACGTAAACCCTCGAAGGCTTGTGGAGAAGTTACTTCATGAACTAAATGTAAATCAATATATAATAAATCCGGTTTACCCTCTTCCCTACTAATGACATGCTTTTCCCAGACTTTTTCAATAATTGTTTTACCCATCTTTTATCCCCCTTCCTGAGAATTTAGGACTAGCTCAGTAGAGATAACACCTTGAGAGTGATGTCTATCAATCTATCCTGAGATAGCCCTACTAACATACATATATCAGTCTATTTAATCTTACGCATAGGCAGACATGATACTTGAAATAGCACCATCTTCCACCAAGGCCGATTTAATTTGTTCAATTAACTCTGTTGTTTGAATAGGCTCTTTACCAGAACGTTGGATATCCGCTGTACGATGTCCAGCAGATATGACTTGATCCACTGCCTTCTCGATCGCCTTCGCCTCAGTTTCCAATCCAAACGATAATCTTAACATCATTGCAGCAGATAATATCGTAGCAATTGGATTTGCAATGTTCTTACCTGCGATATCTGGTGCAGAACCATGAATTGGTTCATACAATGAAGGACCATCACTTGATAAACTAGCAGATGGTAGCATTCCCATCGAACCTGTTAACATAGAAGCCTCATCACTTAAAATATCACCAAACATATTTTCAGTTACAATAACATCAAATTGTCTTGGATTGCGGATAAGTTGCATTGCAGCATTATCAACAAGCATATGCTCTAGCTCTATTTCAGGGAATTTCTTCGCTGTCTCTTCTGCCACTTCACGCCACATTCTACTTGACTCTAATACATTTGCTTTATCAACAGATGTTACTTTTTTCCTTCTAGTTTGTGCCATTTCGAAGGCTTTATAAATGATGCGCTCCATTTCTGACCGCTTATATTGAAGTGTATCAACAACAGTTTCTTCCCCATCAACCACTGAGCGACCACTCGGTTTTCCAAAGTATAAACCACCTGTTAACTCACGAACAATTACAAAATCAACACTTTCAATAATATCCTGCTTAAGAGGAGATATATCTGTAAGGGCATTGTATGTTGTCACAGGGCGAATATTTGCATATAAATTTAACGCTTTGCGGATTTGTAATAACCCTTTTTCTGGACGTAAATATGCTGGATTTTGGTCCCATTTTGGTCCACCAACAGCCCCCAGTAAAACTGCATCGCTTTGTTTACACAATTCAATGGTTTCATTTGGTAATGGTGTTCCCTCTTGATCTATGGCTTCTCCGCCGATTAGTCCAAATTGAAAATGAAATTCATGTCCATACTGTTGGCCTACTGCTTTTAAAATCTCGATTGCACCTTTACTAACTTCTTTACCGACACCATCACCACGGAGCACTGCAATATTTTTCTTCATTAAAAGCCCTCCTCCTTAATTATTAATAGAATCTGATTTGTTCAGGTATGAAATGTCCCTCGTTATACTTTTTTACAAAGGGTTAATCCCATTTGTAGAGTAAGTAGCACGAAGGACAATTAGGAAGATCGCTATTTGTATTAGACGACGATTTTTTCTTGTTTACTATTTTTTATCTTTAAGATTCGATTAACTGCATTTATATAAGCTTTAGCAGATGCTTCTAGAACGTCCTGAGCAGTGCCTCGACCACTAGATACGATATCGTCTAATTTAATTTTTACGAATACTTGAGCTAATGCGTCTCTGCCTGCTCCTACAGATTGAATTCGATAGTCCTCAAGAACAATCGGAGTTGCTATACAGCGCTCTAACGTATTATAAAGGGCTTCGACACTTCCTGCTCCAGTGGCAGCCTCTTGAATCACTTCCCCATCACGAGTTGTTAAAGTGATCGTTGCTGTAGGAATTTGGTTCGTACCAAATTGTACTTGAAGAGCAGTTAATACATAATAATCTTCATCATTGGTTAGCTGCTGCTCTACTAATAAAGCCGCGATATCTTCATCTGTTATTTCTTTCTTTTTATCAGCAAGATCTTTGAATAGAACAAACAAACGATTTACATCTTCATCATCTAGTTGATAACCTAATTCAACTAGATGTGTTCTAAATGCATGTCGACCTGAATGTTTTCCAAGAACCATTGAATTTGATTTTACTCCAACTAACTCAGGAGAAATAATTTCATATGTTGATTTTTCTTTTAGAACTCCATCTTGGTGAATGCCGGATTCATGAGCGAAAGCATTTTTACCAACTACCGCTTTATTTGGCGGAATCACCATACCTGTTAGTTTACTTACTAAATCACTTGTTCTTTTAATCTCATCTAATTTTAGTCTTGTATTAGCCTTGTAATAGTCTTGGCGAATATGAAGGGCAACAGCAACTTCTTCGATTGAAGCATTTCCAGCTCTTTCACCAATTCCATTAATTGTACCTTCAATTTGTAAAACTCCATTTTCAACTGCTGCTAGGGAGTTTGAAACAGCCATTCCTAAGTCATCATGACAGTGCGCTGATAGGATTGCTTTATGAATATTTGGTACATGCTGCTGAATATAAGCGAACATTTGACCATATTCTTTCGGATTAATATAGCCAACCGTATCCGGTAGGTTAATTACTGATGCACCAGCTTCAATTACTTGAGTAATAATTTTTACTAAGAAATCAAAATCCGAGCGACACGCATCCTCAGCTGACCATTGAATTGTCGGAAAGTATTTTGCAGCATATTTAACAGATGCAACGGCAGTTTCGATTACTTGATCAGGTGTTTGCTTAAGTTTATATTTCATATGAATGGGTGATGTTGCAATGAAGGTATGAAGGCGAGGACTGGCCCCACCTTTTACTGCTTCCCATACCGCATCAATATCACTTTGCTTTGAACGAGCTAAACCTGTTACAGATGCATTTTTAATGATATTTGCTACTTGTCTGACAGATTCAAAATCACCTTTTGAAGCTGCTGGAAAACCAGCTTCAATAATATCTACGTTTAGACGCTCCAACTGCCTAGCAATTTCAAGCTTTTCATGAAGGTTTAAATTGACGCCAGCTGATTGTTCCCCGTCTCTTAACGTCGTATCAAAGATGTTAATTTTTTGCACTCGCACCCACCACTTCTTTCTTTTGCTTTGATTTAACAAAAGGCATCATTGCGCGTAGTTTTTTACCAACTACTTCGATTTGGTGTTGATTTTCACGATTGTTAATTGCAGTAAACTCTGGACGGTTTGCTTGGTTTTCAAGAATCCAACCTTTTGCAAATTTACCAGTTTGAATATCTTTTAATACTTCTCTCATTTCTGCTTTTGTTGCTTCAGTTACAATACGAGGTCCAGTTACAAAATCTCCCCATTGTGCAGTATCAGAGATTGAATAACGCATTTCAGAAAGTCCACCTTCATACATAAGGTCAACGATTAATTTTAATTCATGTAAGCACTCAAAGTAAGCAACTTCTGGTTGGTATCCAGCTTCTACTAATGTTTCGAAACCAGCTTTCACTAGTGCTGAAACCCCTCCACAAAGAACTGCTTGCTCACCGAATAGATCTGTTTCTGTTTCTTCTTGGAATGTCGTTTCTAAGATTCCAGCGCGTCCGCCACCAACTCCCTTAGCGTATGCTAATGCAGTTTCTTTCGCATTTCCTGATACATCTTGGTAAATTGCAAATAATGCTGGAACCCCTGCACCTTCAACAAATGTACGACGTACTAAGTGTCCAGGACCTTTAGGAGCTACTAAGAATACATCAACGAAATCAGGTGGTACAATTTGGTTAAAGTGAATATTGAATCCATGTGCAAATACTAGAGAATTTCCTGGCTTTAGGCCTGGCTCAATTTCTGCTTTATAAACTTTTGGTTGATGCTCATCTGGTAATAATACCATTACGATATCAGCTTGCTCAGCAGCTTCCTTTACTGAAACTACTGGTACTCCATCATTTACAGCTTGATCCCAAGATTTTCCTGGTCTTAATCCAACGATTACATCGATTCCACTTTCACGAAGATTTAATGCATGTGCATGACCTTGTGAACCATAACCAATAATAGCTACCTTTTTATTTTGTAAAGCGAAATCATTTGCGTCACCGTTATAATATACTTTTGTCATAATTACTCTCTCCCCTAATTGATTTAGAATTTGTTTTGTAGTTTGTTTTATATTTTAAAAGCTGCCTTATTTAGACTGCTTTCTACACAATTGAATATGGCTTCATATTAGAAGCGTGCTTTTGGGTACCACGTGCAAAAGCCGTTGTCCCAGTTCTTGCAATTTCCTTAATTCCATAAGATCTTAATAAGTCAATGAGTGCTTCTACTTTATCTGATTCACCAACTACTTGAACAACCACACTATCTTTACTTACATCTATTATGGTTGCTCTAAAAGGCTCAATCAAAGTGTAAATTTCATTTCTATTTGAAGGTGTAGAACATACTTTAATTAGTGCAAGCTCTCTTGCTACAATTGCTTGGTTTGTAATATCCATTACCTTTAATACATCAATTTGTTTGTTTAGTTGCTTTGTAATTTGTTCGACGATTCTCTCATCTTCTGCATGAATAACAAAGGTCATCCTTGACACACCTTCTGTTTCAGTGTGTCCAACGGTAATGCTCTCTATGTTATAGTGTCTTTTTGTAAACAAGCCGGTAATCCGATTCAAAACGCCCGCACGGTTATTTACTGTTAGAGTGATAATTCGTTTCATAGTTTCACACCTACCATTTCATGAATTCCTTTTCCAGGTGCAACCATTGGATATACATTCTCATCAGCTACAACTCGGAAATCCATTAACACCGGACCATCGAATTCAAGTGCTTCTTTTAATACTTGTTCTGCTTCTTCATCATTTGTCGCCTTTAAGCCCTTAATACCATAAGCATCTGCTAGCTTAATAAAATCTGGTTGATTCGACAATAATGAGTGAGAATATCTCTCTTCATAGAATAACTGCTGCCATTGTCGAACCATTCCAAGTGATTGATTATTAACAATAATAATTTTTATAGGAAGATTTAACTCATGGATAACCGATAATTCCTGGGAGGTCATTTGGAATCCACCATCACCTACTACTGAAACAACCGTTGCATTTCGGTCAGCTAGTTGAGCTCCAATGCTTGCCGGTAAACCAAAGCCCATTGTTCCTAGTCCACCAGATGTAACCCAACGATTTGGTTTTTTGAATTTATAGTATTGAGCAGACCACATTTGATGCTGTCCAACATCGGTAGTTAATATCGCTTCTCCATTTGTATACTCATATAACATTTCTAGCAGTTTTTGTGGCTTTAACGTGTCACTTGAAGGTTGATAACATAATGGAAACTCCTGCTTCCATCCAGTTAGCTTGTTAACCCATTCTTCGTTATCTCCACGTTTTCCATCTTGGTGAATTAATTGTTTTAATACTTCTTTTGAGTCACCAACCACTGGAATTTTTGTTGTCACAACTTTTCCTATTTCAGCAGGATCAATATCAATATGGGCAATTGTTGCGTTTGGTGCAAAGTGAGCAAGATTTCCTGTTACTCGATCATCAAAACGCGCTCCAATACTGATAAGCAAGTCACTTTCATATATAGCCATATTAGCTGTATAGGTACCATGCATTCCAGCCATTCCTAAGAATAATGGATGATCTGCTGGAAACCCTCCTAATCCAAGTAACGTGTGGATTACAGGGATATTTTGTTGCTCAGCATATTCTTTTAATTCTTCTGATGCCTTACCATGAAGAACACCAGCACCTGCTAAAATTACCGGTTTTTTAGCTTGACTTACCGCCTCTACTAACTTTCGTATTTGAAGGTGATTCGGCATAATTGTTGGTTGATAACCTGGAAGATTAATTTCCTTACTATAATCAAATTCTCCTGCAATTACTGCCATATCCTTCGGGATATCGATAAGAACCGGTCCTGGTCGACCAGTTGTTGCTATATAAAATGCCTCTTTTACAATGTTTGGAATTTCATTAACATCCCTTACTTGATAGCTATGTTTTGTAATCGGCATTGTAATTCCTACAACGTCAGCCTCTTGGAAAGCATCTGTCCCAATCACAGAAGATGCAACCTGTCCGGTAAATACTACAAGTGGAAGGGAATCAATCATTGCATCCGTTAATCCAGTAACAATATTCGTTGCTCCAGGTCCTGATGTTGCAATTACTACTCCAGGCTTCCCTGAAATACGCGCATAACCTTCAGCTGCGTGAATTCCACCTTGTTCATGACGTGTTAACACATGAAATATACCAGCATCATAAATCTTATCATATATTGGTAAAACAGCACCCCCTGGGTAGCCAAAGATGACTTCAACGTTTTCTCTCTTTAGTGATTCTAAAAGCATTTCGGCTCCAGTCATTTTAGTTGTAGTTGGTGTTTTACCTTCAACGTTCGCTTTAACAGCCATTCCCCTACTTCCCTTCCTTAGTTTTTATTTACTTAATTTTTCCAGTAAAAAATAAAAGTCTCTCCACCCATAAGACTTAATCTCTTAAGTCTAAGGGGTGAAAAGACATGTTTTGCCACTTTTCACGGTACCACCCTTATTCATAGTTACATCGCTGCAACTACCTTCAGAACAACCTATGTTGCTCGTTTTGATAACGGGTGAGATTACCGTAACACCCGGTCAGTTCTACTTGTGAGACGTTCAAACTGACACTCGGAGGTGAGTTCATCTATCGGGGGTAACACCGGCTTCCAGCAACCCGGCTCTCTGTTGAAACCCTATCGAAAGACTACTTATCCTCTTCAACGTTTTTTATATTTAAATTGCATTTATATTTAAATCGTATACTTTAACACCATCTTGAACAACTTTTTCTCTAAATACTTTTAGAAGATTGTTTGTATGTTCCCCAGGAACACCATCTCCTATTACCCTTCCATCCACTTTTACAACTGCGATTACTTCAGCAGCCGTTCCGGTTAGGAAGACTTCATCGGCCGTATACACATCATGTCGTGTAAATGGTTCTTCTGAAACCTCATAGCCAAGTTCTTTTGCAATATCAATAATGGCATTTCTTGTAATTCCTTCTAATGCACCTACATAGCCAGGTGGTGTGAACAGCTTACCAGCTTTGACAATAAACACATTATCAGCTGAGCCTTCAGCAACATATCCTTGGTCATTAAGCATCAGCGCTTCACTAACATTTGCTAATCGTGCCTCTATTCTTACAAGAACATTATTTAAATAATTTAGAGATTTAACCTTAGGGCTTAATACATCAGGACGATTTCTTCTTGTTGCTACTGTAATGATTTCAAGTCCTGTTTCATATAAGTGTTTTGGAAAAATTGCTAGCTGTTCAACAATAATGACCACTTGTGCTCTCTTGCAATTAGCAGGGTCTAAACCTAAATCACCAACACCTCTTGATACTACTGCACGAATATAAGCATCACGGTGGTTATTTTTGGCTACTGCCTCACAGATTATACTTGTTAACTCCTCTTTTGAATATGGAATTGTTAATAATATTGATTTTGCAGAGTTATATAATCGATCTATATGTTCTTCCATTCGGAAGATGTTCCCATCATAGACTCGTATGCCTTCAAATACTCCGTCACCATATAAAAATCCGTGATCATAAACAGATATTTTGGCATCTTCTTTTTTTACAAATTGGTCATTCAAGTAGATCCATTGATCACTCACTGTATAGACACCCCTTTTTTCCCCTTCGCCGTAAAGGCGTTTAAACTATTGAATTGTAAAGGTGCAAAAGATTAATCCTTTAACCTATAGCTAACATCTTAAGTTGATGTTTAGAAAAGCTATGGATCTTTATTGGTTGCTTTTTTACTCTAGCTGTATACCAATTTTCTCTTTGCTTTTTATTATTTGAGCCTTATATTACGCTCATTTTACGAAAGAGTCAACACCATTTTTTTAATTATTAGATAATTTAGACGAATAGTACAATTTGTATCCGCTTACAATGTTGATTTGTTAGGTTTTCTTACTATCAAAAATTTTTTATTTTTTTTAAATCAATGAAATCCCTTGATATGTCTTGGTTCGAAGCCTTTCTAACTAAAGGAAAATGGTGGATAACAAAGAGGGGTTTTTTCACAAAATTGGCATTTTTCAAAATCATAATAGATAAGATTTTTTGATTTATATATTTTGTTCGATAGCACAAAAAAACACATTTCCTATAATAAGAAATGTGTTGTGTATGTAGTATGGCGTCCCAGGAGAGATTCGAACTCCCGACCGACGGCTTAGAAGGCCGTTGCTCTATCCTGCTGAGCTACTGGGACATAGATATAAATAATATAAATTTTGTGCACGTACATAGTTAATTGTCGTCCTGACCTCAGAAGGTTTATTCAAGTAGCGGCTCGATCAGTACGCTGAAGTTGTTTCAGGAAGCATATTCGATCGTGCTCTATCCTGCTGAGCTACTGGGACATAGATTTAAAAATATATAGGAAGTTATTTGTATTTTTTATCACTCATTAGCGACTTTTTTATTATATCTACATAGAATTAATAAGTCAACATATTTTAGAAACTTTTTTTATATTATTAGGGAGTTTAAAACTCCCTATTATTATTGTGATTCTAGACTAAATTCCGTAGATAAAGACTGTACCATCTGACCATCAAGGTCAAAAAACTTTACTTTTATGTTGTTACTTTCTCTATCTATAATAGCATATGTTCGTTCTTTTCTCATTCGAGGTAATCGAATGCTTCCAGGATTAATAAATAAGATTCCGTCAATCATTTCTGCTCCGGCTACGTGTGAATGACCAAAGCATACGATATTTGCCCCAACCTCTTCCCCTTTATATTTTAAATTCATTAATGTCATCT
>JBEQAC010000011.1:0-35653 GCA_041640535.1 Bacillaceae bacterium | reverse complement strand
GAATATTGTTTATGGAGTAGGGACGATTCAAGAGGAAGTAGGTTTAAGAGGTGCAAAGACTTCTGCTCAGTTAATCGAGCCGGATATTTGCTTTGCAGTTGATGTAGGAATTGCGGGCGACACACCAGGTGTTACAGAAAAAGAAGCACTTAGCAAAATGGGGAAAGGTCCACAAATTATTTTGTATGATGCATCAATGGTATCACATAAAGGTCTCAGAGATTATGTTACGAATGTGGCAGATGAACTAGATATTCCTTATCAATTTGATTATGTGCCAGGTGGAGGAACGGATGCAGGGGCCATCCATGTAACATTTAAAGGTGTTCCTTCATTAGCGATCACAATTGCCACTCGCTACATTCATTCACACGCCGCAATCCTTCATCGTGATGACTATGAAAACGCGGTAAAATTAATTGTTGAAGTGATTAAGCGTTTAGACGCACAAACAGTTGAGCGGATAACATTTGAATAAAATAATAGCCGGTGACTTTGTGTCATCGGCTCTCTTTGTATTTTCTATTTTTTCAATCCCTGTTCCAACATTGTTAACATTTCTGTTTTCTCTTCTTGACTTGCATTTTGCCATATGACTTCAAACAATACGCCTAAACCAGGTAGCATTTTTTCTTCTCCACTTTGAATCGCATCTACAATCGTTTCCTCAAGTTCTGATTGAGAATTCCCACTAACATTAGATATAACTGCATGACGTAAGTTTAAGTTCATTATTAACACCCTTCCTATGTAGTCACTAATCAATAGTTATCTTTTACCATCTTCTATTTTATTATGTATTTAAATTAAGATATAATGAAGAAAATAACGGTAGGATTAAGAATCGTTGATATAAAAGGAGTTATTATTTTGAATCGAATACAATCAATAAAAAACCCGCAAGTGAAACAGTGGAAAAAACTACAAACGAAAAAAGAACGTGATAAAACTCACACATATATGATTGAAGGATTTCATTTAGTTGAAGAAGCACTAGATTACAAAGACATGGTCCATGAGGTGATTATTAGTGAAAATAAGGAAATCCCATTACAATGGGATTTGGACAATATAAATGTCACGAGCGTCACGGATGAAATTCTGCAATATATTTCAGAAACAGAAACAACTCAAGGAATTGTAGCGATATGTAAGCAGAGAACAAACGAACATTTATTGCTAAAAAATGCGAAATTACTCTTAATCGACGCTGTTCAAGACCCAGGGAATCTAGGTACATTAATAAGAACAGCTGAAGCCTGTGGTTTAGATGCCGTTATTGTTGGTGAAGGCACTGTTGATGTCTATAATTCGAAGGTCATTCGCTCAACTCAAGGAGCCTTGTTTCATATCCCTATTATAAAAGGTGATTTATTTCAGTGGGTTGAAAAAATTAAAGCGGAAGAAATACCTGTATTTGGAACATCACTAGAAGGCGCTATTCCATACAAAGAAGTAAACTCACAAAATAGGTTTGCGTTAATCGTTGGAAACGAAGGAAGTGGAGTCAATCATCAGCTTCTAGAACAAACCACCCGAAATCTATATATCCCGATTTATGGAAAAAGTGAATCGTTGAATGTAGGTGTAGCAGCAGCCATTCTTTTATATCATCTGCGATAACTAAAAAAGGGGTGTGTGTTGTGATTGAAAAATACTTTGGTCATAAAATCGGTGATGGGCGATTTGAACCCTTTGCTCTTTCACACATATCGATGCTACTTCTTTTATTTGCTCTTTTACTTATTCTATTTATATTACGAAATCGATTAAATCGTGGAAAGCAAGTCATCCGTTATATTCTAATAGGATTTCTACTAGTGAGTGAGTTGTCCCTCTATATATGGTATAACTATACTGGTGTTTGGGATCCGATTGATTCATTGCCTTTTCAACTTTGTACACTATCATTACTACTAAGCATTATTATGCTATTTACTAGAAGTTACCGCCTATTTGAAGTAACGTTTTTTCTCGGAGTAGGTGGGGCGTTTCAAGCCATGCTGACACCTGAGTTAAGCTATGATTATCCTCATTATCGTTATTTTCACTTTTTTTTAGCCCATATTGCGATTATTGTTGCAAGTTTTTATATGATTTTGTATGAAGAATTTAGGCCAACTCTCGCTTCTGTTTGGAGAGCACTCATTACATTGAACATACTAGCACTCTTTGTATTCTTTGTGAATAAGATAACAGGGGGCAATTATATGTTCTTAGCAAGGAAACCAAATAATCCAAGTCTTATTGATTATCTAGGTCCCTACCCTTGGTATCTTTTATCCTTAGAATTTGTCACCCTTGGTGTTTTTCTTTTGTTATATCTACCATTCTCATTGTTGCCTGAAAAATCTCCTCAGAAAAATATGTCATAAATTGATTTGCATGGATGAAAAACTTATAATATAATAATAACGATTTTACATACATGAAAAACGAAGATAGAGAATAGTAGCATATTACAACCATTCAGGGAGAAAATGTCGTGACTGAAAGCATTTTTATGGATTTTGGGTATGTGAATTCACCTCTTGAGTTGGCACTTGGACCGCTTCCTTAAAAGCGTAAAGGTGTACCGGTTGGACCGTTATCCAAACAAAGTGAACAAGTCCATTGTTCTTGCGATGAGTTGCGCAAATACAAGGATTGTTAACAAGGGTGGTACCGCGATTATATCCTCGTCCCTTTTTAGGGGCGAGGTTTTTTGTGTTCTATCGTAAGTAAAAAAGTTAATTCATAAGGAGGAAGTATTAATGGAAGACCGTTTAAAAGAGCTTCAAGAGGAAGCGCTCGCTAGTATTGAAGCCGCAACTGATTTAAAGCAGTTAAATGATATTCGTGTTGCATATTTAGGGAAAAAAGGACCGATCACAGAAGTTCTTCGTGGAATGGGGAAGCTTTCAGCTGAGGAACGCCCAAAAATGGGTGCTCTGGTCAATGTGGTTAGAGAAAAGATTACGGAGGTGTTAACTGCCCGACAAGAGATTCTTGAATCGGCAGCAGTTGAGCAACAATTAGCTTCTGAAACGATTGATGTTACGTTACCTGGTCGACCTGTAAAAGAAGGAAATCATCATCCACTAACAGCAGTAATTGAAGAAATTGAAGATTTATTTTTAGGAATGGGATACTCCATTGCAGAAGGCTTTGAAGTAGAAGAAGACTATTATAACTTTGAAGCATTAAATCTACCAAAAGGTCACCCTGCTCGTGATATGCAGGATTCATTTTATATAACAGAAGAAACTTTATTACGTACACAAACCTCTCCAATTCAAGTGAGAACAATGGAGAAACATAAAGGAAAAGGCCCTGTTAAAATCATTTGTCCTGGTAAAGTATATCGCCGTGATAATGATGATGCGACACACTCTCACCAATTCATGCAAATTGAAGGTCTTGTGGTTGATGAAAATATCCGTATGAGTGACTTGAAAGGAACCCTAGAAGTGTTTGCGAAGAAGATGTTTGGTGAAGATCGTCAAATTCGTTTACGCCCAAGTTTCTTCCCATTTACAGAGCCATCAGTTGAAATGGATATTTCTTGCTTCATTTGTAGTGGGAAAGGCTGTAATGTATGTAAGAAGACAGGGTGGATTGAAATTTTAGGAGCGGGAATGGTTCATCCTAATGTTCTTGAAATGGCTGGATTTGATTCAAAGAAATATACTGGTTTTGCGTTTGGAATGGGAGCTGAACGTATCGCGATGCTTAAGTACGGAATAGATGATATTCGTCATTTCTACACAAATGATATTCGATTTGTACAACAATTCAAACGAGCGTAACAAGGAGGGAGATAAACAATGTTTGTATCATATAAGTGGTTAAGTGAATATGTGGATTTAACTGGGATAACGGCTTCGGAACTCGCCGAAAAAATCACAAGAAGTGGGATTGAGGTAGAAGGTGTTGAGGTTTTAGGCGAAGGCATCAAAAATGTCGTTGTTGGTCATGTTCTTGAATGTGAAAAACACCCAGATGCTGAAAAATTAAACAAATGTTTAGTTAATGTTGGAGAAGAAGAGCCTGTTCAAATTATTTGTGGTGCGGCTAATGTTGGAAAAGGACAAAAAGTTGTTGTTGCTAAGGTAGGAGCCGTTTTACCAGGAAATTTCAAAATAAAAAAAGCCAAGCTTCGCGGTGAAGAATCAAATGGGATGATTTGTTCTCTTCAAGAGCTTGGAATTGAATCAAAGCTTGTGTCAAAAGAGTATGCTGAAGGAATCTTTGTTTTCCCAACAGATGTGGAACCAGGAGCAGATGCACTACAACAATTAAATCTTGATGATGAAGTATTAGAACTAAGCATTACGCCTAACCGTGCCGATGCATTAAGTATGCTTGGTGTAGCATATGAAGTAGCAGCTATTTTAGGAAGAGAAGTAAAGCTTCCGAAGATCGAATTAGAAACGGTTGCTGAAAAAGCTTCAGATTATATTTCTGTTATTGTTGAAGCAAGTGAGGATAACCCGTTATATGTAGCGCGTGTTGTGAAAAATGTGAAAATTGCTCCATCACCATTATGGTTACAAAACCGATTAATGGCAGCTGGTATCCGTCCACATAATAATGTTGTGGATATTACAAACTTTATTTTGCTTGAATATGGTCAGCCTTTACATGCCTTTGATTACGATCGCTTAGGTTCAAAGGAAATCCTGGTTCGCCGTGCGAAAGCCGGTGAGAAAATTACGACCCTTGATGATGTAGAAAGAACGTTAACACAAGATCATCTTGTCATTACAAATGGAACAGAGCCGGTAGCACTTGCAGGTGTCATGGGTGGAGCAAATTCTGAGGTTCAGTCAGATACAACAACTGTATTAATCGAATCAGCTTACTTCACAGGTCCTACCATTCGTACAGCTTCTAAGGATCATGGTCTTCGTAGTGAAGCAAGCTCACGTTATGAAAAAGGAATTGATCCGAACCGTACACGTGAAGCAGCAGACCGTGCGGCAGAATTAATGGTACGCTATGCGGATGGTGTAGTCCTTGACGGGGTTGTTGCTGTTGATACATTAGCACTTGAGCCAGTAAGTGTTTCAATTACATTAGATCGAATTAACCGTGTGCTTGGGACTGAGATTTCAGCTGAAGAAGTGCTTGCTATTTTTAATAATTTAAAATTTGAAACTGTGCTAGACAATGACAGATTTACAGTTACTGTCCCAACAAGACGTGGAGACATTACGATAGAAGAGGACTTAGTGGAAGAAGTAGCAAGACTTTATGGATTTGATAACCTACCAACCACTTTGCCAGTTGGTGAGAGCTTTCCAGGCAGATTGACAGATCATCAGGAGAAACGGAGAAAAATCCGCCGATACTTAGAAGGGACTGGATCTTATCAGGCTGTTACGTACTCACTAACAAGTAGTTATAAAGTTCATCAATATGCTCTTGAAGATGCAACACCAATACAGCTTGCAATGCCAATGAGTGAAGAGCGCAGTGTCTTACGTCTAAGTATTGTTCCACATCTTCTAGAGGTATTATCACATAATTTGGCTCGTCAAGTGGACCATGTGTCAGTATATGAAATTGCTTCAGTATTCCTACCAACTGAAGGTCAAAAGCTGCCAAATGAAAAATCACGCTTAGCAGGTGCTGCTACTGGACTTTGGCAATTTAATCAATGGCAAGGTGAAAAGAAGCCGGTTGATTTTTATGTGTTAAAAGGGGTTCTGGATGGCTTATTTGATGTATTAGGCTTAACAAATCGTATTTCTTATAAGCAAGCAAAAGTGAATGATATGCACCCTGGTCGTACAGCTGAAATCACTTTAGATGAAAAAGTTATTGGCTTTGTAGGTCAGGTACATCCAACTGTTCAAAAACAACTCGATTTAAATGAAACATATGTATACGAGTTATCATTGGAGGATTTATTGGAAGCAGACGTTGCACCTGTAACCTATACTGCAATTCCAAGGTTCCCATCAATGACAAGAGATATTGCGTTAGTTGTAAATAAAGAAGTGGCTGCTGGTGAGATTAAAGAGGTAATTGCCAAAGCAGGTGGAAAGCTTCTAAAAGCAGTAACAATTTTTGACCTGTATGAAGGCGAGCGTATGGAAGAAGGCAAGAAATCTGTTGCTTATTCTCTACGTTATTCAGACCCAGAGCGTACGTTAACAGATGAAGAAGTAACAAAGGCACATGCAAAAGTATTGCAACAAGTAGAAGAAAAGTTTGGAGCAAGTTTACGTTCATAAAGCTGAAAAGGGTGTGGCGACTAGCCACACCCTTTTAGTTAGATGCAATTTTTTTTGCTTTCTGTGTATTCGCAAAATGAAGCTTTGTAAATTCTCCTAACGCATTTATTCCTAATTTTTTGATTAGCTTTGCTGCTGCAATGTCGACTTTAGCACCAGCACCTTTTGGTAGTTCGACCCCTGCCTTTTGACTAAGTTTGTCGAACTCTTTAATAAATGCATAGCGAGCAATAATTGATGACGCAGCCACGGATAAATGAACACCTTCTGCCTTTGTACTAAAAAAAACATTCTCTTTGGCAATCCTTGCTTGTCCACTCAGATGTTTAAAATAAACGGAAGGCTCTGCAAATTGGTCAATAAGGACCCCCTCAGGAACTTCGGGTGCCAGCTTTTCTAGTAAATTGAGAATGGCTTGATTATGAAGAATAGATTTTATCTTTCCTTGTGTCATTCCGCTACTTTGCAACTGATTATATTTGGGATTATGAAGAATTAATAGGCTATATGGAATAACTTGAATAATATTTTTTGCGATTTCACAAATTTGATTGTCATTTAAATTTTTAGAGTCCTTTACACCAAGCTCGGTAAGAAGTGGTATTTGCTCCTTGGAAACGTAGGATGCAACAACAGTCATTGGTCCAAAATAATCACCAGTACCAACTTCATCAGAACCAATGAAGCTTTTCTTTGCAATGTCAAGAGGAGGAGCATATCCATGCTTCTGTTTTGAACGACGATCAGAAGAAGCTTTTATTGTTTTATCAGAACTGCCAATCCATTTTTGTGATTCATCCTGGGCACTACTCCCTTGAAATAGCACCTTACCTGAACGGTACGCTGTAATCGTGCATGAAGGAAGTTTGGCGACGAATACACTGCCTGGTGGGAGTTTATCAATTTTATATTGGGAATAGTAATTTTCTATACTTTTTATCATAGAAGAATTTACTTTAAGAACGGCGTTAGACAAAAAGAACAACTCCTACTAATTTATTTTTGTAGTAATAAGATCTAAATCTGGAAACAAAAACCTTATATTCTATCATAACTAATGTTGAGATATCTTTCCATAATGGAATAGTTCGTGGTATCATTATGTTTAGTATATAAATAAAGGAACTAAAAGTTTAATCAATCTGTTCATAAAGAGAAATAGTAGCTAGAGCAGATGAATGGAGGCCAAAGCGTTGTCACAGCAACCACCGAAAACTAGAACAACAGTTGATATTTATGGTCAACAATATTCGATTGTTGGAACAGAGAGTACAAGTCATATTCGACTTGTTGCAGCAATGGTCGATGATAAAATGAGAGACATCAGTTCAAAAAATCCCTATTTAGATATTAATAAATTGGCAGTCTTAACAGCAGTAAATGTTGTTCATGAATATTTAAAGCTAAAAGAGGATTATGAACTTGTGGAGAAAGAGCTAAGGCACTATTTACAAAATGAAAAGGATTGGAAGAACAATGCTTAATTTAATTTTATTTATCATCCTTCTAATGGGATTTATCATTGGATTAAGAAGGGGTTTTATTTTACAAATTGTACATCTAACCGGGTTTGTTGTTGCGTTTATCGTTGCCTACCTATATGTAGGGGATTTAGCTCCAAAGCTAAAACTTTGGATTCCGTATCCATCTGTAGGAGAATCTCAGCCATTAGCATTTTTAGTTGAGAATACGGACTTAGAATCTGCATATTATCGTGCCATTGCATTTGCTATGCTTTTTTTTGCAACAAAAATCATCATGCAAATTATTGGGTCTATGCTTGATTTTCTAGCGCATCTACCAATTTTGAAGCAAGTTAATGGTTGGGCTGGAGGCGTGTTAGGCTTTGTAGAGGTTTACCTCATCGTCTTTATTCTTCTCTATATTGGAGTATTATTCCCTATTGAAACCGTACAATCATCGATTAATGATTCAACATTTGCAAAAGCAATTCTACAGCATACTCCTGTTTTTTCTGGAAAAATTAAAGACCTTTGGTTTGCTCACCTAGCATTATAACCTCTTCCCAAAAAGAGTGTTTTGGCCACATTCTATAACTTCTCTTAAAAGAGAAGTTTTTTATGTTTTAGGTAGAAAATTGAAGATGTTTAAAAAAATCTGTATCATTTTCCATAGTGATTCGTATGGAAGGGTAGGAAGGAGTATATGATGTCAGTTAATAAAAAAGATGTAATTAAACATTTAGAAACGATCGCTATTTACATGGAGCTAAAAGGAGAAAATCCATTTAAAATATCAGCATTTCGAAAGGCTGCATTAGCATTGGAAAATGATGATCGAAGTCTAGCTGCTATTGATAGTTTCACAGCACTTCCTGGAATCGGGAAAGGAACAGCTACCATTATTGAAGAGTTTATAGCAAATGGTTCATCTCGTACCTTTGAGGAATTACAAGAAGAAGTGCCCGAAGGATTAATTCCATTATTAAAACTACCAGGCTTAGGCGGGAAAAAGATAGCGAAACTATACCAGGAGCTTGGGGTCGAGGATATCGAGTCACTTAAAAATGTGTGTTTAGAAGGAAAGGTTCAAGCACTAGCAGGTTTTGGAAAGAAAACAGAGGAAAAGCTACTAGCTGTAATTGAAGAAAGTGGAAAACGACCAGAACGCTTACCGATTGCAATGATGTTAGATCTAGCAGATGAAATTGAACAGGCCCTATCAGAGATGGACGGGATTATTAAGTTTTCAAGGGCAGGCAGCTTAAGAAGAATGAGAGAAACGGTGAAGGATCTTGATTTCATTATTGCGACAAATAACCCAATAAGAGTGAGAGAACAGCTTCTTTCATTAAAGAGAGTAAAAGAGGTCATTGCAAGTGGAGACACAAAGGTTTCATTACAGCTTGCCTATCAATATGATGTTTCGGTGGACTTTCGTTTGGTAGCACCCCATGAATTTATTACAACTTTGCACCATTTTACAGGAAGTAAGGATCATAATGTTCGAATGCGTCAGCTTGCGAAAGAACGTGGTGAAAAAATAAGTGAATATGGAGTAGAGAAACTTGAAACGAAAGAAATCATCACGTTTGAAAATGAAGAACAATTCTTTAACTATTTTAATTTACCTTTCATTCCACCAGAACTACGAGAGGATGGAAAGGAAGTGGAGCTTTTCCAGGAAGATAGTGAGTTAATTGATTTAGCAAATATTAAGGGAGATCTCCATATGCACTCAACCTGGAGTGATGGGGCTTTTTCAATCGAAGAGATGGTGGAGGCATGTAGGAAAAAAGGATATCAGTATTTAGCCATCACAGATCATTCCCAATTTTTACGTGTAGCAAATGGTTTATCTCCTGAGCGTTTACGTGCTCAACGAGAAGAAATCGATCGCTTGAATGAAAAGTATGATGATATCACGATTTTAGCAGGTGTTGAAATGGATATCCTCCCCGATGGGACATTAGATTACGATGATGATGTGATTCGTACTATGGATATTGTGATTGCATCGATTCATTCCAGCTTTTCACATTCTCAAGAGAAAATTATGAATCGTTTAAAAACTGCCTTAGAAAATTTACATGTTGATATTATTGCCCATCCTACTGGTAGGCTGATTGGCCGCCGAGAAGGGTATGATGTAGATATTGATATGCTGATTACATTGGCAAAAGAAACCAATACAGCACTTGAGCTCAATGCAAACCCACACCGACTTGACCTATCGGCTGAATATATTAGAAAAGCAGCAGAAGCGGGTGTGAAAATCGTAATAAATACAGATGCTCATAATATAGACATGCTTGATCATATGAAATATGGCATTGCAACTGCAAGAAAAGGCTGGGTTAAAAAAGATCAGGTCATTAACACATGGGATATACAAAAGTTAAAATCATATATACATCGAAATTAATAAACGTATTGATTTATCTTTAGGTAAATGAAAGGGGTACTTCATTGATGCAACAACGAGTACTTAAAGTATTAGAATTTAATAAAGTAAAAGAACAATTGTTGAATCATGTTGCTTCATCGCTTGGGAAAGAACGTGTTGAAAAGTTGATGCCATCTACGGACTTTGAAACAGTAGTAAAGCTACAAGAACAAACAGATGAGGCAGCAAAAGTTATACGGTTAAAAGGAAATGTTCCTTTAGGCGGCTTAA
Organism: Bacillaceae bacterium; assembly: GCA_041640535.1. Taxonomy (GTDB): domain Bacteria; phylum Bacillota; class Bacilli; order Bacillales; family Bacillaceae_L; genus Litchfieldia. The sequence goes on along the minus strand of JBEQAC010000011.1, from coordinate 25,295 downwards.
CTGATATTAGAGCAAGTGTAAAACGAACCATGATTGGGAGTATATTAGGAACATCTGAATTACTAGATGTGGCTTCTACCATTTATGCAGGCAGACAAATGAAGAAGTTTATTGAAACAATGGTGGAAGATGGGATAGAACTTCCAATTTTAGATGACTTTGCGAACCAACTAACTCCTCTATTTGAAGTAGAACAAAGAATCAAATTTTGTATCGATGACAATGGGGACGTGCTTGATGGGGCAAGTGAAAAGCTAAGATCCATTCGCCAAAGCTTAAGAAGTAGTGAATCAAGAATCCGCGAAAAGCTTGAAAATATGATCCGGTCATCAAATGCTCAGAAAACATTGTCAGATGCGATAATTACAATAAGAAATGACCGTTATGTCATTCCTGTTAAACAAGAATATCGAAGTACATATGGTGGGATTGTTCATGATCAATCATCATCAGGTGCAACGTTATTTATTGAGCCTCAAGCTGTGGTTGAGCTTAATAATTTATTATCGGAGGCAAGAGTAAAGGAAAAGCTCGAAATTGAGCGTATTCTCGGAGAACTTTCAGCGGTTGTTGCACAATCAGGTCAAGAGCTCTTAGATAATGTGATCGTTCTTGCTGAGCTTGATTTTATGTTCACAAAGGCGAGTTATGCTCAGAAGATAAAAGCATCAAAACCAAGGATAAATAATGAAGGGTATATAAAAATTTTTAAAGCACGTCATCCACTCATTGATCCAGCAGAAGTGGTCCCAAATGATATTGAACTTGGAAAAGACTATCGTTCAATTGTAATCACCGGACCAAATACAGGTGGAAAAACGGTTACATTAAAAACCATTGGATTATTTACTCTGATGGCCCAAGCAGGTTTGCAAATTCCTGCACTTGATGGGTCTGAAATGACGGTGTTTAAACACGTATATGCTGACATCGGTGATGAGCAATCCATTGAACAAAGCCTTAGTACCTTCTCATCCCATATGGTCAATATTGTTGATATCCTTAATCATGTTAATCATGAAAGTCTAGTGCTATTCGATGAGCTTGGTGCGGGAACAGATCCACAAGAAGGTGCAGCTCTTGCTATCTCCATTTTAGATGAAGTATACCAACGGGGAGCAGTCGTTATTGCGACCACTCATTATCCAGAATTAAAGGCATATGGATATAACCGAGAAGGTGTAATTAACGCCAGTGTTGAGTTTGATGTAGAAACATTAAGTCCTACTTATAAATTGTTAATTGGTGTTCCTGGACGAAGCAATGCATTTGAAATTTCAAAACGATTAGGTTTAATGGATAAAGTAATCGAACAAGCACGAAATCATGTAAGTACAGAAAGCAACACGGTCGAAAATATGATTGCATCACTAGAAAAATCTCAAAAACGTGCAGAAGAAGAAGTAGTAGAGGCTGAGGAAATTAGGAAAGATGCAGAAAAGCTGCATAAAGAGCTACAACAGCAAATCATTGAATTTAATGAAAAACGAGATAAATTATTTGAAAAAGCTGAACAAAAAGCAGCCGAAACAGTTCAAAAAGCGATTCAGGAAGCGGAAGAAGTAATTCGTGAATTACGAAAAATGCAGCTAAATCAACGTGCTCAAATTAAGGAGCATGAACTAATTGACGCAAGAAAACGATTGGAAGATGCGATTCCATCGTTAGAGAAAAGCAAACCAGCAACGAAAAACAAAAATATAAATAAAAAGTTTGAAATTGGTGATGAAGTAAAGGTCATTAGCTTTAATCAAAAAGGTCATCTTGTGGAGAAAGTTGGAAATAAGGAATGGCAAGTTCAAATTGGCATCATGAAGATGAAAGTGAAGGAGCAGGATCTAGAATATATCAGTAGTCCTAAACCTGTAGAAACAAAGCCTTTAGCGACAATTAGGGGAAGGGATTATCATGTCAGTCTTGAACTAGACCTTCGAGGTGAAAGGTTTGAAAATGCCCTTCATCGTGTAGAGAAGTATATTGATGATGCTTTACTGGCTGGTTATCCGAGAGTGTCTATTATTCATGGTAAGGGTACAGGGGCATTGCGTCAGGGGGTTCAAGAATATTTAAAGAAGCATCGTTCTGTTAAATCTTCCCGATTTGGTGAAGCTGGGGAAGGTGGGACAGGTGTAACGGTTGTTGAGCTAAAATAGGTGAGGAGCAGAAATATGGCTGGTTTTTGGGAGAATGAATTTATACAAGCTGCTGCACATTTTAGTGTAGTCATCCTATGTATCATTTTATTTTTAGCAATTTTTGAACTAGTGACAAAATATCGTAATTGGGAAGAAATAAAAAATGGAAATATGGCTGTCGCAATGGCAACGGGAGGAAAGATCTTCGGTTTAGCTAATATTTTTAGATATTCAATCAGCAATCACGATACTTTATTTATGATGATTGGTTGGGGAGTATTTGGATTTACTTTATTGCTTATAGGATATTTCATTTTTGAATTTTTAACGCCACGATTTAAAATAGATGAGGAAATTGAAAAAGATAATCGTGCAGTTGGATTTATCTCGCTGATTATATCTGTTGGTCTTTCATATGTAATTGGTAGCGGAATAGGGTAAGGTGATGAAGTGGAGAAATTAGCAAAAGTATTAATGATCGTTTCTGGTCTATTTATTATCGTAGGGATATTTTATTTACTTTTTTATTCTTAAAACTCCGAATTAGTCGGTAACAGGTGCCAATCCATTCTTTTCTTAATGGTGAGGTACCTTTTTTCATATTTTTCGATAAAAAATTAATAATTGTCACAAAATTTTCATTATAATATAATAAGGAGGATAGTGTCTTGTAAGCGTTTTAATTTGCTTTTGTTAATGTACCTGAATAAAATTGTGTTACCTTGACATGTGATGAAGCATCAGACCGTGGATTTTTACCCTTGCTTCATTTGTTTGTGTTAAAGGAATGTAACTTACATACATTAACAAGCAAAATAATGAAAATGGGAGGTAATTAAATGGAGATGGCAAAACCCTGGTTAACTAGCTACCCTAACGAAATTCCTCACACCATTGAATATGACAAAAAGCCCCTATCAGAATTTTTAAAAGATGCAGCAGCAGAATTCCCAAATAAACCAGCGATTCACTTTTTAGGAAAAGAATTAACCTTTCAAGAAGTTTATGTTCAAGCTTGTAAGCTAGCAAATTATTTGAAAGAATTAGGTCTTGGAAAGGGAGACCGTGTAGCCATTATGCTGCCAAACTGTCCGCAGGGTGTCATTAGTTATTATGGTGTACTATTAGCCGGAGGAATTGTGGTACAAACCAATCCTCTTTATATGGAACGAGAGCTAGAATATCAGTTAAAGGATAGCGGTACAAAAATCATCATCACATTGGATTTATTGTATCCAAGAGTCACTAGAGTAAAAGCTGCAACAGAACTCGAACATGTCATTGTAACAGGAATAAAAGATTACCTCCCGTTTCCTAAAAATATCATCTACCCATTTATTCAGAAAAAGCAGCATGGTATTGTTGTTAAAGTGGAGCACAATGGAAGCAATCATTTATTTACAAAAATAATTGAAAGCGCTAAAAGTGATGAAATTCAGGTAGAGGTTGATCCTGAAAACGACTTGGCCTTATTACAATATACTGGTGGTACGACAGGATTTCCAAAAGGGGTGAAGCTTACCCACTATAACTTGGTTTCAAATACACAAATGTGTGCTAAATGGATGTACAAATGTAAAAGAGGAGAAGAGTCAGTACTTGGAATCCTTCCATTTTTCCATGTTTATGGTATGACAACCGTGATGAATTTAGCTATTATGCAAGGCTTTAAAATGATTCTTCTACCGAAATTTGATCCAAGCGACACATTAAAAACAATTGAAAAACAGAAACCAACATTATTTCCAGGTGCACCAACCATCTATATTGGGTTATTAAATCACCCAGACATCAAAAATTATGATTTATCCTCCATTAATTGTTGTATTAGTGGTTCTGCTCCATTACCTATTGAAGTACAGGAGCAATTTGAGAAAGTCACGGGTGGAAAATTAGTAGAAGGATATGGTTTAACTGAGGCATCTCCAGTGACACACTCAAATCCTCTTTGGGAAGGACGGATTAATGGAAGTATTGGAGTTCCTTGGCCTGATACGGATGCAGTCGTATTATCGCTTGAGACATTGGAGCCCGCAAAGACAGGGGAAATCGGCGAAATAGCAGTGAGAGGCCCACAAATTATGAAGGGTTATTGGAATAAGCCAGAAGAAACAGAAGCAGTGTTAAGAGATGGCTGGTTATTAACAGGCGATTTAGGATATTTCAATGAAGAAGGATATTTTTATGTAGTTGACCGGAAAAAAGATATGATTATTGCGGGTGGTTTTAATATATATCCTCGAGAAATTGAGGAGGTATTGTATGAGCATGAAAAAATTCAAGAAGTCATCGTAGCTGGGATTCCTGATCCTTATCGAGGAGAAACAGTGAAAGCGTATGTTGTACTAAAAGAAGGAATGACTTGTACAGAAGAAGAATTGGATGCATTTGCTAGGAAGCACTTAGCAGCTTATAAGGCACCAAGAGTCTATGAGTTCCGCAAAGAATTACCAAAAACAGCAGTTGGTAAAATCCTACGTCGTGCATTAATTGATGAGGAAAAGGAAAAACAAAGAAAAGAGGCATAAAAAGTACACTTCAACACAATCGAAAAATTAGTGAACTGACTTGATAAAATAACCTGTTGATGTTTATATTATTATATTAAGAGGAAGTAAGGGTTAAAAATGGTAATAAATGAAGTCGGTGTATTGAATGGTTAGCACAATTGGAAGAATCGTTTGCAGTTGTGCTAACCTTGCGAGTTTGATTTTCCTACCCTTGACAGCAATGTATAAAACTCTTATCATTAGATTATGAATGATTATTCATTCATTTTTCTGAAAGGAAGTAGTACAATGAACCGCACAAAACCGAAATTCAAACAAATCATTGATGCAGCTGTAATCGTGATAGCGGAAAACGGCTATCACCAGTCACAGGTAGCTAAAATTGCGAAACAGGCTGGTGTAGCTGATGGAACCATTTATCTTTATTTTAAAAATAAGGAAGATATATTAGTTTCATTATTTCAAGAAAAAATGGGACAGTTTATCGATACAATTGGGGAAGAAATAGCAACAGAAAACTCTGCCTCAGAAAAACTGTTAAGCTTGATTGAAAAACACTTTGCCCTATTAGCAGCTGATCGCCATTTAGCCATCGTCACTCAACTTGAACTACGGCAATCAAACAAAGAACTTCGCCTTAGAATTAACGAAGTACTTAAAGGGTATTTGATTGTTGTTGACGAAATCATTAAAACAGGTATAAACTCTGGTGAGTTTTCTAAGGATTTAGATGTTCGGTTGGCAAGACAAATGATATTTGGCACCATCGATGAAACCGTAACAACATGGGTGATGAATGAGCAAAAATATGATTTAGTTAGCTTAGCGAAAAAAGTTCATCTACTATTGGTTAGAGGATGTGGAATGGCTAAGGTGTAATAGAAATGCACCTTAGCTATAAACTATAATATAAACCTATTTAAATGGGAGGTAGGAAAATGGAAAACCTAAAAGTGGACATTAAGGATCACATCGCAGTGATAAGTATTAACCGCCCTCCAGCAAATGCCTTGTCGACAGTTGTTTTAAAAGGACTATCGAATATACTTGATGATCTTGAATTAAATCAAGAGGTAAGAGTCATTGTTCTCCATGGTGAAGGGCGGTTTTTTTCAGCTGGTGCAGATATAAAGGAATTTACCTCCCTAAAAAATGAAAGCGATTACTCAAAATTAGCGAAATATGGTCAAGATTTATTTAATAGAATAGAACAATTCCCGAAACCAATTATTGCAGCTATTCATGGTGCGGCACTTGGGGGAGGATTGGAGCTGGCAATGGGTTGTCACTTCCGCCTTGTAAGTGAAAATGCAAAACTAGGCCTTCCTGAGCTACAGTTAGGGATCATCCCAGGTTTCGCAGGCACTGCTCGTTTGCCAAGATATGTCGGTATTGCAAGGGCAGCGGAAATGTTCTGGACTAGTGAACCAATTACTGGTATAGAAGCAGTTCAATACGGCCTAGCGAATCACGCATATAAAGAAGAAGATCTCCTTACTGAAACATTAAAGCTTGCTAGAAAAATAGCGTTGAAGAGTCCAATTGCAGTTGCTTCGACCATTGAGTTAATAAACCTTGGAAAGAAAGGCGATTTTCAAGCAATAGTAGATCATGAAGCTGAACTTTTTGCAAAAAGCTTTTCTTCTAAGGATTCAGAAGAAGGGATCAGAGCATTTATAGAAAAAAGGCAACCTCATTTCAAGGGAGAATAAAAGATTAATATTCTAGTTACTTAATAATCTAGGAGGGGAATTTTTCATGAACATTGTTGTTTTATTAAAAAGAACCTTTGATACAGAGGAAAAAATTACTATTGCAGGCGGGAAAATTAATGATGATGGTGCAGAGTTCATCATTAATCCTTATGATGAATATGCAATTGAAGAGGCTATTCAAAAACGTGATGAACATGGTGGAGAAATTACGGTTGTAACAGTAGGTACACAAGAATCTGAAAAGGAATTAAGAACTGCGCTAGCAATGGGAGCGGATAAAGCAGTTTTAATTAATACTGAGGATGATGTTGAATCGGGAGATCAATTTACAACATCGAAAATACTTGCAGAGTTTTTAAAGGATAAAAAGCCGCAGTTAATCCTTGCAGGTAATGTGGCGATAGATGGAGGTTCTGGTCAAGTTGGTCCTCGAGTAGCGGAGTTATTAGGAATCCCATATGTAACAACGATTACAAAGCTTGATATTTCTGGGGAACACGTAACAGTGGTTAGGGATGTAGAAGGAGATTCAGAGGTCATTGAAACAACATTGCCATTATTAGTGACTTGTCAACAAGGTTTAAATGAACCACGCTATCCATCATTACCTGGAATTATGAAAGCAAAAAGAAAGCCTCTTGAGGAGCTTGAGCTGGATGATTTAGATCTTGAAGAAGAAGATGTCGAGGCGAAGACAAAAACAATTGAAATTTATCTTCCGCCAAAAAAAGAAGCAGGAAAGGTATTAACAGGAGATATAAAAGATCAAGTAGTAGAGCTTGTTTCATTGCTTCATAGTGAGGCCAAGGTTGTTTAAATCATCATTCTCTGATTTGGTATTCTTTATAGAGGGGGAACATTCATGTCAAGAAAGGTAATTGTACTAGCAGAGGTTCGCGAGCAATCATTACGAAATGTTTCGTTTGAAGCTATTGCAGCAGCAAAAACAGTGTCCGAAGGTGGAGAAGTTATTTCCGTGTTACTTGGGGAAAATGTAGGTTCTCATGCAGACCAATTAATACATTATGGAGCCGATCAAGTCATTACCGTTGATGATGAGAAGTTAAGAACATACACACCAGATGGTTATTCACAAGCATTACTAGCTGTAATTAACCAAGAAAGTCCAGGAGCTATTATCTTTGGCCATACTGCATTAGGGAAGGATCTTGCTCCAAAGTTAGCAAGTAAGTTAGAAGCTGGATTAGTTTCAGATACCACTCATATTGAAGTAGTTGGAGGAAATGTAGTTTTTACTCGGCCAATTTACTCGGGTAAAGCGTTTGAAAAGAAAATTATTACTGGTGAGATGATTTTTGCAACGATTCGTCCAAATAACATCCCATCACTTGCACTGGATTCTTCTCGCAAAGGAAAGGTAACTGCCCTTTCAGTAGAGATTAAAGACTTGCGGACAATGGTTAAAGAGGTCTTACGTAAAGCAACTGAAGGTGTTGATTTGTCAGAGGCTAAGGTAGTTATAGCAGGTGGACGCGGAGTGAAAAGTGAAGAAGGATTTGAACCATTAAAGGAATTAGCGGCTGTGTTAGGAGGGGCAGTTGGAGCCTCTCGTGGTGCTTGTGATGCGGAATATTGTGATTACTCTTTACAAATTGGTCAAACAGGAAAAGTAGTCACACCAGACCTTTATATTGCATGTGGAATATCTGGTGCCATTCAACACTTAGCTGGAATGTCAAATTCAAAAATAATTGTTGCGATAAATAAAGATCCTGAAGCAAATATCTTTAAAGTAGCAGACTATGGAATTGTTGGTGATTTATTCGAAGTCGTCCCATTACTAACAGAGGAATTTAAAAAATTAAAGGTACAGTCTAATTAAATTAGCGTGAGTACCCATTTACTGGGGCAAGTTGATTGGAACGGATGTGTGTGACTCCTGCGGGATCTGCAGGAAGGATGAGACCCCGCAGGCACGAGGAGGCTCATCACCTGCCCCGCGGAAAGCACACACCTGGAGTGCAAATCAACATACCTTAGTTAAATAGCAACCAATTTTACGAAAATAGCCTTTTTTTTATTACATACAACCTACTAAAAAAGGGAATTCTGACTCATGAAACAAATAATTAGCATCTAAAACTTATAGGTGATATACTTTTGTTAGATTTTCAAATGTAGTAAATTTTAGGAGGAATAATAATGGCTATTTCAAATGTAACAGATCAAAATTTTAATACAGAAACTAGTGAAGGCGTAGTTCTAGCAGATTTCTGGGCACCTTGGTGCGGACCTTGTAAAATGATTGCTCCAGTATTAGAAGAGCTTGACTCTGAAATGGGTGATAAAGTAAAAATCGTGAAAATCGATGTGGATGAAAACCAAGAAACTGCTGGGAAATTTGGTGTTATGAGTATCCCAACATTACTTGTATTCAAAAATGGCGAAGTGGTTGACAAAGTTGTCGGCTTCCAACCAAAGGATGCATTAGCTGAACTTTTAACAAAACATGTATAATAAACAACCTCTAACAGTCTAGGTGAGAATCCTAGGCTGTTTTATTTGTAATAAGTAGCACTATTTTACAAGGCGCCTCCGACAAAAACATGGTACAATTTATTCATAAAAAAATGTTGATGTTAGGAGTAATTGCTATGCATGATCACCTCAAAGAAAAACTTTCAATTTTACCAGCTCAACCAGGATGTTATCTAATGAAAGACCGACATGGAACGATCATTTATGTTGGAAAAGCGAAAGTACTTAAAAATCGTGTTCGCTCGTACTTTACAGGTACACATGATGGAAAAACATTAAGGCTCGTAAATGAAATTTATGATTTTGAATATATTGTCACATCTTCAGACATAGAAGCACTTATCCTTGAGATAAATTTAATTAAAAAACATGATCCAAAATACAATGTGATGTTAAAGGATGATAAAAGCTATCCTTTTCTAAAAGTGACAGCTGAAAAACATCCACGACTGATCATCACTCGAAATGTAAAAAAGGATAAAGGGAAATACTTTGGACCTTATCCAAACGTTCAAGCGGCAACAGAAACAAAGCGATTGTTAGACCGGATTTATCCACTTCGTAAATGTACAACTCTTCCTGATAAGGTTTGCTTATATTATCATATCGGCCAGTGTTTAGCGCCTTGTATTCAGCCAGTTTCAGACGAAACAAACAAAGAACTAGTGGATGAAATTATACGGTTTTTAAATGGTGGATATAAGCAAATCAAACAAGAGCTAACTGAAAAGATGCTAAGGGCTTCTGAGGAATTAGATTTTGAACGTGCAAAAGAATATCGTGATCAAATCTCCCATATAGAAACCACTATGGAAAAACAAAAAATGACGATGACCGATTTTATTGATCGTGATGTGTTTGGATATTCCTATGATAAAGGCTGGATGTGTGTTCAAGTATTTTTTATTCGTCAAGGAAAGCTAATCGAGAGAGACGTTTCGATGTTTCCAATCTACAACGAACCAGAAGAAGACTTCTTAACTTATTTAGGTCAATTTTATTCTAAAACAGCTCACTTTAAGCCTAAAGAAGTGTTACTTCCACCAACGATTGATAAAGAGCTAGCTGGCCAATTATTAGAAGTAACAGTTGGTCAACCAAGTCGAGGTAAAAAGAAGGATTTAATTGAACTAGCTAGTAAGAATGCGAAAATTGCCTTAAAAGAAAAATTTTCTCTAATTGAACGTGATGAGGAACGAACCATAAAAGCTACTGAAAATTTAGGTAAGCATCTAGGTATCTCTACTCCACATCGTATTGAGGCATTTGATAATTCAAATATACAAGGAACAGACCCCGTATCTGCAATGATTGTTTTTGTTGATGGAAAACCAAGTAAAAATGATTATCGAAAATATAAAATTAAAACGGTTCAGGGTCCTGACGACTATGATTCCATGCGTGAGGTTGTTAGACGAAGGTATAGCCGTGTATTAAAAGAAAGTCTTCCACTTCCTGATTTAATTATTATTGATGGTGGAAAAGGTCACTTATCCGCGGTTAAGGATGTACTAGAAAATGAATTAGGGTTAGATGTCCCAATTGCTGGGTTAGTGAAGGATGATAAACATCGTACTTCTGAACTACTTATTGGAGAACCAACTGAGGTGGTCCATTTACCAAGAAATAGCCAGGAATTTTACTTACTTCAGCGTATTCAAGATGAAGTACATCGATTTGCGATTACTTTTCATCGTCAAATAAGAAGTAAGTCTGTTTTTCAATCTGTATTAGATGAAATTCCAGGTGTTGGAGAGAAGCGAAAGAAAGCATTGCTTAAGCATTTTGGCTCAATAAAAAAACTTAAGGAAGCAACCATTGATGAGATAATACAGGCTAAAATTCCCCATCAAACTGCAGAGCTGATCTACAATAAACTTAATGAAGAGTAGAAAATGGTTGCTCTTTTCGAAATTGCAGGCTATAATATAAAACGAATTTAATATTACACTTCGCGTAAAGTTGAAGTGAAGATAGAGGTGCAAGCTTCAAGAGTAAGCAATTGGAGGAGAATGAGCTCCAACGATGATTGCCTAAAGGGGAGATTGCCGAAGTGAAAAAAGTCTCATCACTTTTTTTGCTGGTTCTACATTTAAGAGATGTAGAATTGTCAAGATGTGTATCTTGGAGAGCTATCTCACGGTGTGAATCTAATGTTTTTTTATGTCGTTAATCACAGCAATGAGATGTTTCTCATTGCTTTTTTTAATGCTCAAAAACGATATGCTCGAAATATACACTCCAAGTAGAAATGAAAAGGATGGATGAACAGTGGGGATCATAGTACAAAAATTTGGCGGAACATCCGTTGGTTCGGTTGATCGAATTCTTCATGTTGCAGGAAGAGTGACCAAAGAGGTAGAGGCAGGTAATCAAGTAGTTGTTGTTGTTTCAGCTATGGGAAAAACAACGGATGAATTAGTGAGATTGGCTGGTGAAATTAGTAAGACTCCAGCTAAACGTGAGATGGACATGCTTTTAACAACGGGAGAACAAGTAACAATCTCGCTCCTAGCTCTTGCTATAAAAGAAAAAGGGTATGATGCTATTTCCTATACGGGCTGGCAGGCTGGTATTCAAACAGAAGCGGTACACAGTAATGCAAGGATTATAAATATAGAGACTGCAAAGCTAAAACAGCAGCTAGAAAAAGGGAAGATTGTTGTTGTAGCAGGCTTCCAAGGTGCAACTTTAGATGGAGAAATAACAACATTAGGTCGTGGTGGCTCTGATACAACAGCTGTTGCTTTGGCAGCTGCTTTGAAAGCTGATAAATGTGATATTTATACTGATGTGACAGGTGTGTTTACGACAGATCCACGATATTTAAAGGCTGCGCGTAAATTACACTCTGTTTCATACGACGAAATGCTGGAGTTAGCAAATTTAGGAGCGGGTGTTCTTCATCCACGAGCGGTAGAATTTGCAAAGAATTATTCTATGCCATTAGAGGTTCGTTCTAGTATGGAAGAAGAAAACGGAACGATTATTGAGGAGGAAGTATCAATGGAAAAGAATTTAGTAGTAAGAGGAATTGCATTTGAAGATCAAGTAACTAGAGTGACTGTATGTGGATTACCTAATGGTCTTCGCACACTTTCAACCATTTTCACAACCCTCGCAAATAATGGATTAAATGTAGATATTATTATTCAGAGTACGACAAACTTAGATACAACCAATATTTCTTTTTCTGTTAAAACAACAGATTTAAGTGAGACGGTTGAAGTGTTAGAAGCAAACAGAGAAACCTTAAAGTTTGAAAGCATTGAACAAGAAGACGGTTTAGCTAAGGTCTCAATTGTTGGGTCTGGAATGATTTCAAATCCTGGCGTAGCAGCTGAAATGTTCCAAGTCCTAGCCGATCATGAAATTCAAGTGAAGATGGTAAGTACATCTGAAATAAAAGTTTCGACAGTGATCGAACAAGGAGATATGGTCAAAGCGGTTGAGGTTCTTCATGATGCCTTTCAGCTTTCAATCGAAGAAAAATCAGAGGTGAATGTTTAAGAAAAACGAAAAAAGATGGCTCATTATAAAATCACCATACTTCTCATAGGGTAGAATGATGTGGTAAAGACTTAATAATGAGTCATCTTATTTTATTACTATCTATCCTTTTTCAGATTTTACAGTAAAGATGACGTGAAGAGCTCGCTTTTTTTGCTGTTCATAGGCTTCAGTTAATTGATTATGTTGCTGCTGAATCTGTTGAGCAAGGAAACCAGCTTCAAGTTGAAATGAATGCTCTTCTTTCTTTTGAATTCGTTTGGAGACAAGTTCTCCTGTTAGATGGAACTCCATTTCATTTTTTTTGAATGATTCAATATGCAAAGTTCCCCAACCAGCGTGGATAAAAAAAGCGATTATATCGTCAACCGTATCTAGTGGATATTTTCGGGCTAGGTTTTTTCCCGCCCAGTATAAAAGTTGCGGTGTATTTTTACCTAAGACATCTGATAAGACCTCCTCACGGATCAGTTCATATCCGAAGGCAGGAACAGTAAGGTTTTCATGTTCTAATGTGGTTGATTCAAATATAACTTGTTTCACGGCATTCCCCTCTTTCTTTCTTTATATATTATATAACAACAATGAAGGTGTAACACATGAATTTCTTACAATATTTTTAGTGCGGACGTATATAAATGAAGGCTGACTAGTCTATAAGTTGTTGAAAAATTTAAATTTTAATGAACAATTTATGTACGCGTTTTCTTGACGCTCTTTTATTATGAGAGTAAAATGAACTTGTTACATTATACTGATAAAAGAAAAAAATCAGCAAAAAAGGTAGCTAAATTCAAATAAACTTACTTATTCACTTAAACTACCAAACCACTTTGCAAATTTTTCAAACTTATCAGGGATCGATCTAAAATGAATGGGATCAGAAGAAGTTTTTCATCACGAGTACTATTTTGTACTTGCTATTACTAAGGGGGGTAAACAATGGCAGGAAATCGAGAGTTTTTTTATCGCAGACTTCATTCGCTTTTAGGAGTTATTCCAGTGGGAATATTTCTAATACAGCATTTAGTTGTAAACCATTTTGCAACGAAAAGTCCAGAAGCATTTAATGAGGCTGCACATTTTATGGAGAGTCTTCCATTCCGTTATTTGCTAGAAATCTTTATTATTTTTCTTCCAATTTTGTTTCATGCAATTTACGGACTTTATATTGCTTTTACAGCGAAAAACAATGTTGGGAAGTATAGTTATTTCCGAAACTGGATGTTCTTCCTTCAGCGTGTAACTGGTATTATTACATTAATCTTCATTACATGGCATGTGTGGGAAACAAGAATTGCTGCTGCATTTGGTGCAGATGTGAACTATGATATGATGGCCAATATTTTAAGCTCACCAGCAATGCTAGTATTCTATTTAGTTGGTGTTATCGCAACAATCTTCCACTTTGCAAATGGTCTATGGTCATTTGGTGTTAGCTGGGGAATCACGGTATCGCCACGTTCTCAGCAAATTTCAACTTTTGTGACACTTGGAATATTCGTGGCTTTATCAATCGTTGGAGTTCGTGCAATTTTTGCATTTGTATAATATCAAAGTAAACTGATATGTTTAATATATTTTTATGGATGGGAGACCTTTGCTAGAAAGGATGATAGCTAGCTTGGTTTCTAAGAGTTTCACTTATAGGGGAGTGACATACAAATGGGTAAAGGAAGAATCATTGTCGTTGGCGGCGGACTAGCTGGCTTAATGGCAACAATAAAAGCTGCAGAAGCGGGTGTACAGGTGGATTTATTTTCTCTTGTCCCAGTTAAACGATCTCACTCCGTTTGTGCACAAGGTGGTATAAATGGGGCGGTTAATACAAAAGGGGAAGGAGATTCTCCTTGGGAGCATTTTGATGATACAGTATATGGTGGAGATTTCCTAGCAAATCAACCACCTGTAAAAGCGATGTGCGAAGCAGCACCAGGAATTATTCACTTATTGGACCGCATGGGTGTTATGTTTAATCGTACACCTGAAGGATTATTAGATTTTAGACGTTTTGGTGGAACACAGCATCACCGTACTGCCTTTGCTGGTGCAACAACTGGACAACAATTACTGTATGCGCTTGATGAGCAAGTACGTCGTCATGAGGTATCAGGGTTAGTGACGAAGTATGAAGGATGGGAGTTCCTAGGAGCTGTTGTTGATGATGAAGGTGTTTGTCGTGGGATAACTGGACAAGATCTTTCAACAATGGAAATCAAAACATTCCCTGCAGATGCTGTTATTATGGCTACAGGTGGACCTGGTATTATCTTCGGTAAATCAACGAACTCTGTTATAAATACAGGTTCTGCCGCATCTATTGTGTATCAACAAGGTGCTTATTATGCGAATGGAGAATTTATTCAAATTCATCCAACCGCAATCCCAGGTGATGACAAACTTCGTTTAATGAGTGAGTCAGCTCGTGGAGAGGGTGGTCGTGTTTGGACATATAAAGATGGGAAACCATGGTATTTCTTAGAAGAAAAATATCCTGCATATGGTAACCTAGTTCCTCGTGATATTGCAACACGTGAAATTTTCGATGTTTGTGTTGAACAAAAGCTAGGAATTAACGGTGAAAACATGGTTTACTTAGATCTTTCTCACAAAGATCCTAAGGAATTAGACATAAAGCTAGGTGGAATTATCGAAATCTATGAAAAATTCATGGGTGATGATCCACGTAAAGTACCTATGAAAATCTTCCCTGCTGTTCATTATTCTATGGGTGGATTATGGGTTGACTATGATCAAATGACAAACATTCCTGGACTTTTTGCAGCTGGTGAGTGTGATTATTCACAGCATGGTGCAAACAGACTTGGAGCAAATTCGTTATTATCTGCAATCTATGGTGGAATGGTTGCTGGTCCAAATGCAGTTCGATATATTAATGGGCTTGAAAAGAGTGCAGAGTCCATTTCATCCTCTGTATTTGATCGCCATGTGAAGGAAGAGCAAGATAAGTGGAATTCAATTATGTCATTAGATGGTGCTGAAAATGCATATGTTCTTCATAAAGAGCTTGGGGATTGGATGACTGACAATGTAACCGTTGTTCGTTACAATGAAAAGCTTAAACAAACGGATGACAAGATTGAAGAGCTTCTTGAACGCTTTAATCATATTAATATTAATGATACAGCGAAATGGAGCAATCAAGGTGCTGTATTTACTAGACAATTAAAGAATATGCTACATCTTTCACGTGTTGTAACCATTGGTGCATTAAATCGTAATGAAAGCCGTGGTGCACATTACAAGCCTGAATTCCCAGACCGTGATGATGACAACTTCTTAAAAACAACGATGGCGAAATTCACGGGTGAAATGACAGCACCTGCCTTCCACTATGATGAGGTAGATACATCGCTTATTCAACCACGTAAACGTGACTATTCCAAGAAGAAAGGGGAAAATTAACAATGGCTGAAAAAAAAGTGGTTCGATTTATCATTACACGACAAGACAGCCCAGAGTCAGCCCCTTACACACTTGAATTTGAGGTTCCTTATCGTGCAAACATGAACGTTATTTCTGCCTTAATGGAATTTCGTAGAAACCCAATCGATATTAATGGTAAGAAGGTTGCTCCTGTTTCTTGGGATATGAACTGTTTAGAAGAGGTCTGTGGAGCCTGTTCGATGGTGATTAATGGAAAGCCTCGGCAATCCTGTACAGCTTTAATTGATCAGCTTGAACAACCAATTCGATTAGAACCGATGAGAACATTCCCAGTTATTCGTGATTTACAAGTTGATCGTAAAAGAATGTTTGATTCACTGAAAAAGGTAAAAGCATGGATTCCAATTGATGGAACATATGATTTAGGTCCTGGACCACGTATGCCTGAAACAAAACGTCAATGGGCTTATGAGCTTTCAAAATGCATGACTTGTGGTGTTTGTTTAGAGGCCTGTCCAAATGTGAATAGCAAGTCAGATTTCATTGGACCGGCACCACTATCACAAGTTCGTTTATTCAACGCTCATCCAACAGGTGCAATGAATAAAGCGGAGCGATTAGAGGCTATTATGGATGAAGGTGGTTTAACAAATTGTGGTAATTCACAAAACTGTGTTCAGTCCTGTCCAAAAGGCATTCCGTTAACAACGTCAATTGCGGCATTGAATCGTGATACAACCATTCAATCATTTAGAAACTTCTTTGGTAGTGATCAAGTTTAATTTTTTCCAAGATGCTTAAATTAATCATTGCGATTAATTTAAGCATCTTTTTATTTTGTTAATTTCGGAGATTTAGTACAATACATAATATAAGTGTGAATCATATTACCAATAAGCTTCTTGAAATCTTAGGGGGATGAAGATGGAAACATATATTTTATCATTAGACCAAGGTACAACGAGCTCAAGAGCAATTTTATTTAATAAAAAGGGGGAAATTGTTCATTCGGCGCAAAAGGAATTCACGCAAATTTTTCCTAAACCGGGCTGGGTAGAGCATAATGCGAATGAAATATGGGGATCAATTTTAGCAGTTGTTGCAAGCGTTTTATCTGAAGCGAATGTGAAACCGAAGCAGATAGTCGGGATTGGCATCACAAATCAACGTGAAACAGCTGTTGTTTGGGAAAAGGAGACTGGTCAACCAATTAACAATGCGATTGTATGGCAGTCACGTCAAACTTCACAAATTTGTGAAGAATTAAAGCTGCTAGGACTAAATGAGACCTTCCGTAAAAAGACCGGTTTATTAATTGATCCATATTTTTCTGGAACAAAGGTAAAGTGGATATTGGATCATGTAGATGGAGCAAAAGAAAAAGCAAAAAACGGTGAATTGCTGTTTGGAACCATTGATTCTTGGTTAGTTTGGAAGCTCTCAGGAGGTAAGGCTCATGTTACGGACTACTCTAATGCTTCAAGAACCTTATTGTATAATATTTATGAATTAAAATGGGATGAGGAGCTTCTAGACATTTTATCAATACCAAAATCGATGCTTCCAGATGTTAGACCATCATCAGAAGTTTATGCAAAAACTGCTCCTCATCACTTTTTTGGTCAAGAAATTCCTATCGCAGGGGTTGCGGGTGATCAGCAAGCGGCTATGTTTGGGCAGGCCTGTTACGAGCCAGGGATGGTCAAAAATACATATGGAACAGGTTGTTTTATGTTAATGAATACTGGACAAAATGCGGTTGTTTCAGAACGAGGGCTTTTAACAACGATCGCATGGGGGATAGATGGAAAAGTAGAATATGCATTAGAAGGAAGTATCTTTGTCGCTGGTTCTGCAATCCAATGGCTGCGGGATGGTTTACGTATGCTAAAGACTGCAGGTGATAGTGAAACTTACGCAAATAGAGTTGATTCGACAGAGGGAGTATATGTAGTTCCTGCGTTTGTAGGACTTGGTACACCATATTGGGATAGCGATGTTCGCGGGGCAGTGTTCGGTTTAACGAGAGGTACTGAAAAAGAACATTTTGTTCGTGCAACATTAGAGTCTTTAGCATACCAAACAAGAGATGTATTAACGGCGATGGAAGGGGATTCTAATATAACATTAAAGACCTTACGCGTTGATGGAGGAGCTGTGAGAAATAACTTTTTAATGCAATTTCAAAGCGATATTTTGGGTGTCCCGGTAGAACGCCCAGTGGTTAATGAAACAACAGCATTAGGAGCTGCCTATTTGGCGGGATTAGCAGTTGGTTACTGGAAAAACAGAACTGAAATTTCCACCCAATGGAAGATGAATCAAAGCTTCGAGCCAAGAATGGTAAAAGAAGTTCGTGAAGAATTGTATAAAGGCTGGAAGAAAGCTGTTCACGCGACAATGGCATATAAATAAACGATATGTTATAGTTATAGAAGGTAAATAATTCCTTATAATAAGACTTAAAGGGACCACACAAACATTGGAGATCAACCACATGATTTGTTGTGGTCTCTTTTTTTAAGACTATTAGTTTAATGAGAGCTATTACTATCCAAAAAGGAGAGGTCTTTTATATGAACTTCTCAGCTAAAAATAGAGAGAATTTGATTTCGAAAATTGAAAAGGATTTATTTGATGTCATTATTGTTGGTGGTGGGATAACAGGGGCTGGTATTGCATTAGATGCAACGACGCGTGGAATGAAGGCGGCATTATTTGAAATGCAAGATTTCTCTGCAGGAACATCAAGTCGCTCCACGAAACTAATTCATGGTGGACTACGATATTTAAAGCAATTTGAATTTAAACTTGTATCAGAAGTTGGAAAGGAACGAGCAATCGTATATGAAAATGGACCACATGTTACGACTCCAGAATGGATGCTCTTACCAATTTATAAAGGGGGGACATTTGGTAAGTTCTCGACATCGATTGGGTTAAGACTATATGATTTTCTTGCAGGTGTTAAGCGTGGAGAACGAAGACATATGCTAAGTATGGAAGAAACATTAGAAAGAGCTCCGTTGTTAAAAAAAGAAGGACTACTAGGCGGAGGCTATTATGTGGAATACCGTACCGATGATTCGAGACTAACCATTGAGGTTCTGAAAAAGGCTGTAGAACTGGGAGCAACTGCAGTTAATTACAGTAAGGTTGAATCCTTTATCTATGAAGGTGGAAAGATTATTGGTGTAAATATCAAGGATATGCTTTCGGAAAAGGAGTATCCTGTATATGCAAGGGTCATTATTAATGCGACTGGTCCTTGGGTTGATACCTTGAGAGAAAAAGATCGTTCAAAAAGTGGAAAGACATTAAAATTAACGAAAGGAGTACATTTGGTTTTTAATCAAGAGACATTCCCCTTAAAACAAGCAATCTACTATGACACACAAGATGGTCGAATGGTATTTGCAATTCCAAGAGAAGGAAAGACGTATGTAGGTACCACTGATACTTTTTATGATGAAGACCTTATAAACCCACAAGTCACCCCAGAGGATAGAATTTATTTATTAAACACCATACACAATATGTTTCCAAGCCTAAAAATCGAAGAACAAGATATTGAGTCCACGTGGGCAGGGCTCCGTCCGCTTATTCATGAAGAAGGTAAGGATCCATCGGAAATATCGAGAAAAGATGAGATATGGCATTCAGAGTCAGGGTTAATCACAGTTGCCGGTGGTAAGCTTACAGGCTACCGAAAAATGGCTGAAGTGATAGTTGACCGGATTGTACCTTTATTAAGAAATCAAACAAATAAGAAGTACCTCAGCTGCCAAACAAAACATTTACCGATATCTGGTGGCGATATTAAGGTTTCAGATTTTCAGACATTTGTCTCTGATAATATTGGGAAGCTTACACTCCTTCAGATTGATGAAAGGTTTGCTGAAAAACTTATTCGTATGTATGGATCTAATGTTCATAAGGTTATGGAGTTTATCAAAAAAGCCGATGGTGACCGGAAAAGTATCCAACTTCCACCTGTTATACTAGGGATATTACATTACTCAATTGAAGAAGAAATGACAACCAAACCAGTGGACTTTTTTATTCGACGCACTGGTGCATTATTTTTCGATTATCAATGGGTAATAAAGTGGAAAAAACCTGTTATTGACTATATGGCAAATTACTATGGTTGGACAGGAGAAAAGAAGAAACTGTTCCAAAAAGAATTAGAGGAAATGATTAAAGCCTCTGTTCCTGACGAGAAAGAAATGAAAATTAATATAAATAACCCCAAGCTATAACAACTATATAGCTTTTTTTTACTAGTTTACTTGAAAATCGTAACTTTTTAGTTAATTTATTACCAATGTCACGTTTTTTAACATTCATTAATAAGGTAAACTACAGAATTTTGTATTCATGACTTATATGTTAACCTGGTTACTTGTAACTCGAGTGAAAAATTGGAAAAATACACAAAAAGTCACAGAAAGCGTTGGTTTTCTGTCACCGTAGAAAGAAGATTTACATACTATATGTTGACTATATATATACCCATCCAGTAGTTCAGCTCGGACCTTAGCAAGGAGGGTTACAATACTTGAAGGAGAAAGAATTTCAACCAAAGCCATTATTAACAAAAAGAGAAAGAGAAGTATTTGAATTACTAGTCCAAGACAAAACTACAAAAGAAATCGCAAGTGAATTATTCATTAGCGAGAAAACAGTTCGAAATCACATATCGAATGCTATGCAGAAACTGGGAGTAAAGGGGCGTTCTCAGGCAGTTGTAGAGCTCCTTCGTATGGGAGAACTTGAACTATAAGTGAGTGCCGGCATCCTGTTCATTGAATGGGAGGCCGGTAGCTTTATGATAAGAAGTTTGTAAGTAAAGACAGATAATACAGCAATAAAAAACAAAACTTGCAATTTGCTGAAAAAAAGGTGAAAATATAAGAAACTGTATACTTTAAACAATATTAAACTTAAAATTTATTGTATATGTCGTTATTAGGAGTGGTGGCTATGTCTATAAAAGAAGAAACAGTTATACACGATGAAAAAGTTGTAGCAGAACTTGAAAAATCGTTACGATATATTGCAGCAATTATTAAGCAAAAAGGTCGCGAAATTTTAAGTAACTATACCATTACACCGCCACAATTTGTTGCGCTGCAATGGTTGCTTGAAGACGGTGATATGACAATAGGTGAATTATCAAATAAAATGTTTTTAGCTTGTAGCACAACGACGGACTTAGTTGATCGGATGGAGAAGAATCATTTAGTGATGAGGGTAAAGGATCCAAATGACCGCCGTGTTGTAAGAATTCATTTGTTAGATGAAGGCGAAAGAATTATTGAGGAAGTTATCAAGAAGCGACAAAACTACTTAAGTGAAGTGTTAAAAGATTTTAATACTGAAGAAGTGGTTGTATTTGAAAAGTACTTATCAAAGTTACATCAAGAAATGAAAGAAGAATGAGGGATTTTGTTTGGATAGACCGATTGGAATTATTGACTCAGGGGTTGGCGGCTTAACGGTTGCAAAGGAAATCATGAGACAATTACCTAAAGAAGAAATTATATACCTAGGAGACACCGCCAGATGTCCATATGGTCCAAGACCAAAATTAGAGGTTCGTCAATTCACATGGGAATTGACGAATTATTTATTGTCTTACGATATAAAAATGCTCGTGATTGCTTGTAACACAGCTACTGCTTTTGTTTTGGACGAAATACAACAAGAACTAACAATCCCAGTTGTAGGAGTAGTAAATCCTGGAGCAAGGACAGCTCTTAAAATGACAAAAAATAAGCAAGTAGGAGTCATTGGCACAGTAGGAACAATAAATAGTGGTGCATATGAAACGGCTTTAAAGGCGATCAATAGTTATGTACATGTTGAAAGCTTAGCATGTCCTTCATTTGTACCTCTAGTAGAAAGTGGCGAATACGAAGGTGAAAGGGCAGAGAATATTGTAGCTGATTCTTTATTCACCTTAAAAGAAAAAGAGATCGATACATTGATTTTGGGTTGTACACATTATCCTTTACTCCGTCATACGATTCAGGCATACTTAGGAAATAAGATTAATTTAATTTGTTCAGGTGATGAGACAGCACGCGAAGTGAGCACCATTCTTGCGTACAGTGGGTTACTTCATAAAGAGGCTAGGGAAAGAAAACATTTATTCCTAACGACAGGAGAAAAAGAGATTTTTCAAAAAATTGCATCTAACTTATTTGAGCAACCAGTTAATAATGTCAAATCTGTGATAATTTAATTTCAATGATTGATTCCTTTTAAAGGAATCAATCATTTTTTTTGCTGTTTTCTAAAAGATTGTTGTTTTTAAAACGAATTAGATGGGGGATGTTGATTGGAACGGAAGGTGTGTGACTCCTGCGGGATCTGCAGGAAGGATGAGACCCCGCAGGCACGAGGAGGCTCATCACCTGCCCCGCGGAAAGCACACACCTGGAGTGCAAATCAATATACCTTAGTTAAATAGCAACAAACTTTACGAAAAGAGCCTTTTTTTATAAAAAATAATTTGTCCAAAATGATGGTCTAAAAATTGAAAAGGCTCGTATACATATTAGTACAAACTACCTTAGGAGGGAATGTGTATGCGTGATAGAACAAAAACAACAATAGCTGCAACAGTTATCGCTTCTTCTGTCTTGCTTTCAGGTTGTGGTTTATTTGGTGGAGACCAGACAATGGAGGAAATCGATCCACCTCAAAATGTTACTTATACGGATGATGTCGAGGCAGTAGATCAAGAGGGAGTTGAGGAAGAAAACTCAGGAGAGGCTGTAACAGAAACTATTCCACGTGAACTATATCTTATTGATGAAAATGGATTAGTTGTTTCTCAAACGGTTGAACTACCAAAAACCGATGGTGTAGCCAAGCAAGTTCTTGAATACCTTGTAGAAGGAGGTCCAGTAAACCAAATTCTCCCTTCTGGGTTTAGAGCAGTCATTCCTCAAGATACGCAGGTTTCTGTGAATATGAAAGGGACGACAGTAGTTGTTGACTTTTCGAAGGAATTTACAGAATATCAAGCTCAAGATGAAATGAAAATTTTACAAGCTATTACTTGGACACTAACACAATTTGAAAATATTCAGGATGTTGAAATTCAAGTGAATGGTCACAAGCTTGAAGAAATGCCAGTAAACAACACGCCGATTACGGACAGCTTAAGCCGAGCAGATGGAATTAACTTAGATAGTTCATCTGTTGTTGATATAACTAACACAAAGCCAATCACGGTTTATTATATTGCTGAAAATAATGGGAAAGAGTACTATGTCCCTGTAACTAAAAGAATAAGTAAAAATGAAACTGATAATATAGTTGCTGTTGTAAAAGAGTTAATTAACGGTCCTAGCCTATCTTCAAGTTTACTGAACGATTTTCACGGTGATGTAAAGCTTCTAGGAACGACCTATGCTGATGGTAAAGTTACACTAGATTTCAATGAGGCTATTTTTGGTAGTATCGATCAAAAAATGATCAGCCAGCATGTCTTAAATACACTTGTATTATCTTTAACTGAACAACCAGGCGTTGAGAGTGTCTCGATTACAGTTGATGGTCAAACTGGAATTGTGAATGAGGAAGGGAAATCTGTATCAGAGCCTGTAAGTCGTCCAGAACAAGTGAACACAGGAAGTTTTTAATACAATTGGTTTTTTGCTATACTATAGTTAGTGATTAAGAGGTAGGGTGTAAGCCCGCCTCTTCTTTATTGTAGCATCTCATTCAATCAACAAAGGAGGGGCTGTATCCATGCGTGTAGATGGACGTAAGACAGACGAATTAAGACCTATTCACTTTGAGATAAATTATGTGAAGCATCCGGAGGGGTCTGTATTAGTTATAGTCGGAGACACGAAGGTAATATGCAATGCAAGTATAGAAGAGCGTGTACCACCCTTTATGCGGAATCAAGGAAAAGGCTGGATTACAGCTGAATATTCAATGCTCCCTAGAGCGACTGAACAACGAAATATACGTGAATCCAGTAAAGGGAAAATTAGTGGAAGAACGATGGAGATTCAACGTTTAATTGGACGAGCTCTCAGGTCAATTGTCAATTTATCAAAAATAGGAGAAAGAACAATTTGGATTGATTGTGATGTAATCCAGGCAGATGGTGGTACAAGAACTGCGTCCATAACTGGAGCCTTTGTCGCAATGGTTCTAGCTTGTGGGAAATTGTATGAAGAAAAAAGAATCACTGAGTTTCCAATCACTGATTTTTTGGCTGCTACCTCTGTTGGGATTGACCAAAAGCATGGTGAAATTCTAGATCTAAATTACATAGAGGACTCAAGAGCGAACGTCGATATGAATATTGTCATGACAGGCTCTGGACAATTTGTAGAATTACAAGGTACAGGGGAGGAAGCCACCTTTTCCCGTGATCAGCTAAACAATTTGTTGGCTCTAGGGGAAAAAGGAATCCATGAATTAATTGAAAAGCAGAAGGAAGCATTAGGGGAGTTGTCTACTCTCATAATCGCAAGCCAGATTAAGGATGAGTAGCATGAAGGAAATTATCATAGCAACAAAGAATAAAGGAAAAGTTAAGGATTTTGAGCAGCTTTTTTCTCCAAAGGGCTATATTGTAAAATCATTATTTGATTTCCCACATCTCACAGAGGTAGAGGAAACGGGTAGGACCTTTTCGGAAAATGCTGTGCTCAAGGCAGAACAAATTGCACATGAGTTAGATAGAGTCGTCATTGCAGATGATTCAGGACTAGAAGTCGATGCTTTAAATGGTAGACCAGGTGTGTTTTCAGCACGATATGCTGGAGAGCAAAAAAATGACCGAGATAATCTAGAGAAGGTCTTGAAAGAATTAGAAGAGGTTCCTGATGAAAAAAGAAGTGCTCGTTTTTATTGTGCACTTGCTCTTTCCATCCCGAATGCTCAGACACATATTGTTGAAGGAACATGCGAAGGGCTTATAACAAGACACCCGATAGGGCACCATGGATTTGGCTACGATCCAATATTTTTTGTTCCTGAAAAAAACAAAACGATGGCGCAGTTAACTAGTGAAGAGAAAAATCAAATAAGTCATAGAGCAAATGCAATGAAAAAACTGGGAGACATGATCCCTACTATTTTTAATAAAGAAGGTAAAGGTAAATGAGGGCGTTAATCATAAGTGATAGCCATGGGCTAACAAAAGAATTGCAAATAATAAAAGAACGACACCAAGGAGAGGTCGATCTTATGATTCACTGTGGTGATTCTGAATTAGAGTTTCACTCACCAGAGCTTGAGGGCTTCAAAAGGGTTGGAGGGAATTGCGACTATGATTCGAAATTTCCAGATGAAATTGTTGAACAACAGGGGGATTATATTTTCTTTGTTACACATGGTCATCTTTATAATTGCAAGATGACATTAATGAATTTAAAATATAAAGGGGAAGAGGTTGGGGCAAATATCGTATGCTTTGGTCATTCACACGTAGCCGGAGCAGAAATGATTGACGGAATCTTATTTATTAATCCTGGAAGCAT
>JBEQAC010000010.1:0-38080 GCA_041640535.1 Bacillaceae bacterium | reverse complement strand
ATCAGACTTGATTCGAAAGTATGTAAAAGACCATTACCATGTAATAGTTATTATAGGACTGTTCTTAATATATATTTTGCTAATTCCTTTGGTTGGCTTTTTGATTAGCTCTATTCTCTTCCTTTTATCTACGTTTACTTCATTGAGACCTAAAAAACGAAAGTATCTTTTAGCAAACTTGATTGTGGCAATTGTGTTACCTTTTGGTATTCATTATGTCTTTCAACAAGTTTTGAAAATTTATTTACCTTAGGGGAGGTGTGAAATTTGGATATCTCAATGGTTATTCAAGCATTCCAAGGAATCTTACATCCAGTCATGCTTATTTCAATTTTTACAGGAGTACTTGTTGGAATAATTGCTGGGTGTATACCGGGCTTTACTTTTACAATGGCGATTATTTTAGCATTTCCATTTACTTTTGGTATGGATCCTGTTCAAGGGTTAGCCTTAATGATTGGAATTTATATAGGAGGATTATCTGGTGGTCTCATTTCGGGAATTCTTCTTGGGATTCCTGGAACTCCATCTTCGGTCGTAACAGTTTTTGATGGATTTCCGATGACGAAAAAAGGTGAAGCTGCTAGAGCATTGGGAATCGGAATACTGTCCTCTGTTTTTGGTACCTTCATTGGAGCGATTATTTTATTTTTACTAGGGCCAATCATTGCAAAATTTAGTTTGTTATTTGGACCTTGGGAAATATTTTCATTAATATTATTTGCCCTTACACTTGTGGCAGGCTTAAGTGGAGCTTCTTTAGTAAAAGGATTACTCGCTGGATGCTTGGGCTTATTAATCGGAACAATAGGGATATCTCCATCAGGACAAGTTCGGTTTGATTTCGGAATCAGCCAATTATCTTCTGGATTTTCTCCAATTCCAGTATTAATTGGTTTATTTGCGTTATCGACATTATTTAAAAATATTGAAGAAATCAAACAAAGTGCTACAAGTCAAGACATGGCAATCTTGAAGCAACGAGTGAAAATACCATATCTTCAAGTAGTAAAGGATATGTATAAAGAAAAATGGAATGTTGTAAGATCCTCCATCATAGGTTGTTTCATTGGGTGCCTCCCAGCAGCTGGAGCGGAATCAGCAAACTTTATTAGCTATGATCAAGCAAAAAAGTTTAGTAAGGAAAAGGAACAATTTGGAAAAGGACATCCTGGTGGAATTGTAGCATCAGAAAGTTCAAACAATGCAGTAGCCGGTGGTGCATTCATTCCAACGATTACGCTTGGGATACCTGGGGATGTTGCCCAGGCTGTTATGATTGGTGCCTTAATTCTCCACGGAATTACACCAGGTCCAGGATTATTTCATCAGCAGCCTGTATTAGTTAACTCTATTTATGTCGCAATCTTTATAAGTGGGATTGCTGTACTTCTATTACAGACTCTTTTACTACCACTTCTAACGCGAATAACATTTATTCCAAAAGAATTTTTAGTACCTTCAATTTTGTTTCTAAGTACTGTTGGAGCTTTTGCACTGAATAATCAAATTTTTGATATTTGGATTGTCTTTGTTTTTGGTATCTTAGGTTTTTTGTTAATGAAAATAGATGTCCCTTTAAGTCCAATTATTCTTGGCTTAATTCTTGGTCCTACATTAGAAGCAGAAATGACCAGGGCTTTTCAAATGAATACGAGTATAAGTGTTTTTTTTACACGACCAATTTCATTAGCCTTTATTATTTTAGCTATTGGTTCATTTGCATTTACGCTATTTCAAGTGAAGAAGCAAAATGGGAAAGTAACAGAAGGGATAGAAATAAAAAAAGGTGCATAATCGTAGAGAAGCAAGGGGCTTATAACCTTCCCCTTGCTTTTTTATTAGATATTAATCTTTATAAGGATCAATCGTTTGAATCGTACCGTCTTCGTTATATGTTATTTCAGTGTATTTAACGCTACGTTTGTGGTTAACCCCGTCTGATAAAGAACAATCATGATAGAATAAATACCATTTATCTTGGAATTGAACGATTGAATGATGAGTTGTCCAACCAATAACTGGTGTTAGAATTTTACCTTTGTAGACATAAGGTCCCATCGGATTTTTGCTCATCGCATAGACGATACAATGAGTAGTACCAGTAGAATAAGAGAGATAATAGTATCCATTATGCTTATGAACCCATGGGCCTTCGAAAAATCTTCTATCCTCATCACCTGCAAGGATAGGGTTACCCTCTTCATCAACAATGGAAATTTCTTGAGGTTTTTCTTTAAAAGAAAGCATGTCTTCACTTATTTCAGCAACCATTGGACCTAATGCAGGCTCTGAATCAGCAGGACCTGTTGCATCAGGGATAAAGGTGCCAGTTTGCCATTTTTCCAACTGTCCTCCCCAAAGTCCACCAAAATACACGTAAGCCTTATTATCTTCGTCCACTAAAACAGCGGGATCTATGCTGAAGCTACCTGGTATGTAGTTCTTTTCAGGTGTGAAAGGCCCAGCAGGATTAGAGCTTGTTGCCACTCCAATTCTAAAAATATTGTCTTTATCTCTTGCAGGGAAAAATAAATAATACGTGTTGTTTTTGTATGCAGCGTCGGGAGCCCATAACTGCTTCGTTGCCCAAGGAATGTCTTTTACGTGAAGGACTTCGCCGTGGTCAACACATGGAGAATCAAAATCATCCATAGAGAGTACGTGATAATCTTCCATTGCATATTGATCTCCATTATCATTAGAAGGTCCATCATGGTCTAAGTCATGGGATGGGTAAATATAAATTTTACCTTCAAATACATGGGCAGAAGGATCTGCTGTAAAAATATGAGTGACAATCGGTTGATTTTGTTTTGTTTTTACCATCTTGTTATCTCCTCACCTAGTATTGTATTAAAAGAAAACGCTTTATATCTATTATAACAATGGAAAACGACCATTCAAGTTAAATATATATAGTAGAAACTTAAATAACTATAGATGAATAAGTGAAAAAATTAAAAATGGTAACATTTTCGACATTGAAGGTTAGCCCGGAATCTGATAAGATATAGGAAATGAAAAAGACTGTGTGTGACTGGCGAAACACGGAAAAACCGTGAGGGAGCACATGGTGTCGAAAAGCCGTTCGCCTGGGCTGAGGTAAGGGATTTTGATCCCTTACCTCTTTTTGTCTATTAGGAGGGGATAGGTAAAAAAGCTAGGTGTAGGTATTTGTTCAAATTTTTACTATTGCAATAATCAAAAATTTTCGTACAATTATATGAAGCAGGCAAGTCCCTTTAACAAGATGAAGACGACAAAAATCGAGAAAGAGGAGATCACAAGATGAGCACATTAACTTTAGATAAAGTAAAATCAATCAAAACGTTAAATAATATAGCACAAAGCGGGTTAAATGTATTTAATACGGAGCATTATACAATTGACAATGACGGTGAAAATCCGGATGCGATCCTTGTTCGTAGCTTTAACATGCATTCTTTGGAATTTAACCAAAATCTAAAGGCAATTGCACGTGCGGGTGCGGGTGTAAATAATATTCCAGTTGATAAATGTACAGAGCAAGGAATCGTAGTATTCAATACTCCAGGTGCTAACGCTAATGCGGTAAAAGAAATTGTCTTGACTTCATTAATGGCTTCTTCTCGTAATCTTTTTGCAGGTGTAGCTTGGGCTAAGACGCTTGAAAATGAAGGTCAACAAATTCCGAAGCTTGTAGAAGCAGGAAAGAAACAATTTGTTGGGAAAGAAATAAAAGGAAAAACACTTGGTGTAATTGGTTTAGGAGCTATTGGAGCGCTTGTTGCGAATGATGCGCTTGATTTAGATATGGATGTCATCGGATTTGATCCTTTTATCTCTGTTGATACAGCATGGAATTTGTCACGCAATGTACAGCGTGCGATGTCTCTTGAACATTTGTTTGCGACATCTGACTATATTACTGTACACGTTCCACTAACAGATGACACAAAAGGGATGTTCAACGAAGAAACTTTTGCCATCATGAAGGATGGAGTTCATATTTTAAACTTCTCACGTGGTGAGCTAGTAAATGAACAAGATATGTCAGTAGCTCTTGAAAGTGGAAAAGTTGGAAAGTATATAACGGATTTCCCAAATGAAAATGTATTAAAAATGCAGAATGTTGTTCCAATTCCACATCTTGGTGCTTCAACAGAAGAATCTGAGGAAAATTGTGCGATTATGGCAGCACGCCAAGTGAAGGAGTTTTTAGAATCAGGAAATATTAAAAACTCAGTGAATTTCCCGAATGCTTCACTTCCTTATACAGGTAAGCGCCGTGTAGCAGTATTCCACCAAAACGTTCCGAACATGGTAGGTCAAATTACAGGAGCAATCTCTAGCTATAACTTAAACATTGCTGACATGGTGAACAGAAGCCGTGGGGGATATGCGTATACGATGATCGACATTGACAACAAAGTAAACGGAGATATCATCCCAGGATTACAAGAAAAACTTTGCCAAATTGACGGCATTGTATCAGCACGTATTATTTAATAGAGTTGAAAGGACCTTAAAAACATCACGGGTTCCGTTAACTATCGCAAACATTAAAAATGTAATACAAAATGACCTTCAAATTGTATGGTAATTTGGAGGTCTGTTTTTGTTGATATAAAGGGCTTATGATAATTATTTTGGGGGTACAATAGCCAGTGCACCGCAGCAAAATACACTTCATTTTTACTTGCAAATTGATATACAGAAAAATATTTAAGTATACTGTTATAACTGAATGTTGAGCTCCTTGTGGATGAACAATAAACGGTAAAATTCCGGCTAAATTGGGAAATACCCATATTTTCTTAATAATAAGGGGAGTTTTTCCGTTTGTATTATCCAAATCTTTGGATTTTGTCTTATTTAGAGCAGTTAATCGGAATACTCCGCTTATCTCCGCTTCGTTAGCTTCCTCTATATACATTAGTAGGAAATTCTCCGCCTATTAATTCTCATTCCTACATGAAATCGATACGGAGAAAGCAGAAATGGTTTGTAAACTTCTTAATAAGCAAAGTTCGTAATTCGCAATCCGAAGTATTAGCAATTAAAAGCAAAATAGCAAGGGTATAAACCCTTGCCATTTCTAATGTTATTTAATCTCTCTAGCTTTACAAATTGTCATACATTTTATAGTGCAAAAAAGATTACATTTTGGTTTGCATTTTCCTGTGCATTTTGCGATAGGAAACGGAACCCGTTATAAAAAACAGGTCCTTTTTTTAACTCATTTGTTTGATATTACCGTTCCATATATCAACATAAAGCGTATCGTCAGGTTGAAGCTGTGCAATAAGGACTTCATGTAGATTGGTTGCCCCTCTTTTCCTTACTTCTTCTAAAATCCACTCTTTTGTAAGATTAAGTTCCCTTAATGCTTCCTCTAAAATATATCCATCAATAATTAAAACTCTAGGTTCTTTTTGTGGTTTAGAATATAAATCATTTACAGTAACGTTAGTTGCCCTTTTCTTTTTAATGACGCTTAAATCGCCGTTTGTTTCCAAGATGGCAAGTTCAATATCTTCGAGTTTAAAGTTGCCATCTTTACGCAAAAGAAGCATGATATTATGCGCAGTAAGGTTTTCTTTGATGAGAGCTTCTTCACGAAATTTACCATTCTCTATCACAAGGGTAGGGCTGCCTTCAAATACTCGACGGAATGTTGCCCTTTTTCTACTTAAAAAGCTAAGAAAAATAGGCAAAACTCCCCAAACCGTAATCCCGATAACTGCGTCCAAGGTACGAATCTCGGGCTCAATGACCATTGTTGCGGTAAAGTTACCAATGGTAATTCCAACAATGTAGTCAAAATAAGTAAGTTGAGCCAATTGCTTTTTTCCCATTAACCGAGTTAAAACAAGCAGAAAAAAGAAACTCATTAAGGATTTTATAAAGAAGATATAATCAAGCATGACTACAGTCCCTCCACGAACATAGTAACTATATTTTTGGTTAAAATAGGATAAATAAACAAAGGAGGTTAACAGTATTTGAAGAAAGTAAAATCAAAAATGCCAAAGGTCATTCTTTTAGTTTTATTTATTCTAGTAATTAGTTTGGTACATACGGTATTTAAGAATGCAGATAACCCTTTATCAATGCAAGTTGAACGGGTGAGGATGCATGTACAATCAGAAAATTGGCAAGAAGCAAATTTAGAGGCTGATGTATTAATGGACTTATTTAATAGAAAGAGATGGATGCTTGAACTTTTTGGCCCTTTTGAACATGTAAGTGATGCGAGTCAGGACATTAGTGTATTGATTCAAGTAACAGAGCTTGAGGAAAAGAATGAAGCAATGAAATACTTGGCAAGGATTGGAGCGAGGTTTGAAGAGTTTGTCATCTTTTAGTGCATGCTGCCCAATACATTAAGAACTTATTGTACTGGGCGGCATGCACCTTTTTGTTTTGTGGATTAAATAACGGGCAATTAGCTTAAGAACGTTGAATGACAGAACTAGAATAGCTTTTGACCAATTGTTGCAGATTTCTGTGCGCTTCTCTTAATTTAACAGTTTCTTCAATAATTCTTTGGAAGCCTTCTAAATCTTTATCAGATGCATTCAGAACAGAATTTGGAATGTTTTCGGCGATTTTTTGCAAGGATAAATTCGAGTTCATGAACAACAACCACCTTTCCTATCACATATTTTTAACCTCTTTAATACTTTTAGGAAAGGGTGATGTTTTCCTGCAAGGAGAGAGAAAAACTTATCAACAATTACCACTAGAATGTTTGATGAATAGATAATATCTTTGTTTATTTAACAAATAACGACGTAAAATGATATCAGTTTATAAGGGGAAAGGTAAAATACTAGATCATTCAGTTCAATGGCTTCAGACTATATAGTTAAAAAGCTTATAAAGCATCAGCAGGAGAAATATAGCTGGGAGTTTATCTTTCTTGGAGCCAATATCGATGGGACCAAAGAAGCAGAAATTTAGGAATAAATGTGGAGGATGCTTATAACTTTGAAGCTTCTGAAAAGGGTGTCAACATATTGTATAACATGGTTAATGTGGTTGTTTCTGAGAAAAGGAAGAAGTGAGAAGAAAAACGCTGAGGTGAATTCCTCAGCGTTTAATATGTCAAATATATTAGTGGTTAAGCAATATTTGTATTCACTTCTCGATTTAATCCTAATTTTGTCACTTTTCTTAAATATGGAAGGACATAGTAGTCGGCTCCAAATTTACCTGCGTTTGCACCAGCTGCTAGAATGATTACGCCAATTAACACCATCCAAGGGTTTGTGCTTACTGTTCCAGCGAACATAAACATGAAGTTCATCATGATTCCAAAGAATGCAGCTGCTGTAGTTAAACAGCCTAGAAGTAAACCTAATCCTACTAAGAACTCACCCCAAGGGATTAAAAAGTTAATCAGTCCTACGTTTGGTAATGCAATTCCTTCAATGAACCCAAGGTAAGTCGGGTAAACTGCAGCTCCTGTAGCTTTATCTACTACTGGATTTGCTAAGGCACCACCTAGATAACCTCCTGCATCAAATCCACCTGTGATTTTCCCCCAACCAGCTGTCATCCAAGCCCAACCTAGATACACTCTTAATACGGTTAAAATACCTGCCATGATACTATTTTCTCTTAAAAATTTGTTCATCATCTTGATCCTCTCCTTTATTGCTTTTATTTATAATTTTGTTTTTGTTTATCTCTATGTCTATATCTTACTATCATGTGAATATATTCACAATGGTTATGTGAATTACTTCACAAATCGTTCAAAAAGTTGTGAACATTTTATTACAGGTATAGTGAAAATGTGAAAATGAAGGGTCTGACCTATATTTTTCCCCTAATCTAGACAAAAAAAGGAGAAAAGAAACGAATATTATATAGAGGTTTTTCGGTTTTAACTAATATAGAAGAAATTTTTTGAGAAATGTAGGAGGATATACATATGATAGGATATTATGCTGACATAGATCAATTAGCTCGAATTAAAGTGGTGGGTGTTGGAGGCGGTGGAAACAATGCCGTAAACCGTATGATTGAGGACGGTGTTGAAGGAGTCGAATTTATTGCAATCAATACGGACGGCCAGGCATTGAACCTTTCAAAAGCTGAGGTTACCATTCAAATTGGTGCTACCTTAACAAGAGGATTAGGTGCCGGTGCGAATCCGGAAATAGGGAAAAGGGCAGTAGAAGAAAGCATGCAGGAAATAGAAGAAGTATTAGAAGGGGCAGATATGGTATTTATTACTGCAGGAATGGGCGGTGGCACAGGAACAGGAGCTGCTCCTGAAATTGCTCGTATTGCACGAAAAATAGGAGCTCTGACGATCGGCGTTGTTACTCGACCGTTTAAGTTTGAAGGTCATAAGCGTGCGGTAAATGCAGCAAGTGGAATCGAAGCTATGAGGGAAGCGGTTGATACGTTAATTATTATTCCTAATGAACGTCTATTAGAAGTAGTAGATAAAAAAACACCTATGCTTCAAGCATTTCGGGAGGCAGATAATGTCCTTCGACGAGGGGTTCAAGGTATTTCAGATTTAATTGCTGTACCAGGTTTAATTAATCTTGATTTTGCTGATATAAAAACAGTGATGTCTCATAAAGGAACAGCGTTAATGGGAATTGGGATTGCACAAGGTGAAAACCGTGCAATTGAAGCGGCGCAAAAAGCAATCAACAGTCCACTACTTGAAACATCGATTAATGGTGCCCAAGGAGTGATTATGAACATTACCGGTGGTAATAATTTAAGCTTATATGAAGTACAGGAAGCAGCGAATATTGTTCAATCCACCTGTCATGAGGATTTAAATATGATTTTCGGTTCTGTCATTAATGAAAACCTAAAGGACGAGATTATCGTTACAGTAATCGCTACTGGGTTTACCG
Organism: Bacillaceae bacterium; assembly: GCA_041640535.1. Classification (GTDB taxonomy): domain Bacteria; phylum Bacillota; class Bacilli; order Bacillales; family Bacillaceae_L; genus Litchfieldia. The sequence goes on along the minus strand of JBEQAC010000010.1, from coordinate 29,207 downwards.
AACAATAAGTTAATAATCTTATTTTCAAAGCGCTGATTGATTTCGGCGTTTTTTTTTATTTATTTGTAGTTAGAATAGTTAGAGGAAAATTTTTTAATTTTTGAAAGAAGTACTTGATTTTATTTTAAAATAGAAATAAAATTTAGTAAAATATTTTACTAAATATTTTCTATGGAAATAGGGGAAAAGATTGATGGAGGGTTAAGTAAATGGCGACAATTAAAGATATAGCAGAAAAAGCAGGTTATTCGATCTCTACAGTTTCAAGGGTATTAAATAATGACCCGAGTATATCAGTTTCAGATGAAACTCGGGAAAAGATTTATGAGGTTGCAGAACTTCTGAACTATCGTAAAAAAACAGTAAGACTTCTAGTTAAAAATATAGCATTTTTATACTGGCTTTCTGATAAGGAAGAGCTAGAGGATGTCTATTTTAAGACAATGAGAATCGAGCTTGAAAAATTAGCAAGCTTATTCAACGTAGAAATGATTACATTTAAAATTTCAAATGGAATCCACCAAATCCCTGACAATATTGAAGGATTTATCGCGGTAGGTAATTTCTCAGATAAAGAGCTGGCATATCTTAGGGGAATCACAACGAATGGTGTCTTTATAGATTCATCACCTGACCCAAATCATTATGATTCAGTAAGACCTGATTTAGCCCAAATTACCAGAAGAACCATTGACTTTTTGGTCGATAAGGGTCATAAAGAGATTGGTCTAATTGGAGGGACGTATCACAATCCAAACACCGATGAAGATGAAATGGATTTAAGGGAAAAAGTATTTCGAAGTTATATGCAAGAAAAAGGCCTACTGAAAGAGCAATATATATTTGAGCATAGAGGATTTTCAGTTGAAAATGGCTATTATTTGATGACAAAGGCAATTGAAAAGCTGGGGGATCAACTACCAACTGCCTTCTTTGTTGCAGCCGATCCAATTGCTGTAGGATGTCTACAAGCTCTGAATGAACGTGGGATTGCAATACCAAATCGAGTGAGCATTATAAGTGTTAATAACATTAGTGTCACTAAATATGTATCTCCACCGTTAACTACATTTCATATTGATATAAGGGAAATTTGTAAGAATGCTATTGAGTTATTACTTGAACAAGTGCTAGAAAAGCGTAAGATAGTAAAAACTCTGTATATAGGTTCTGAATTAATTATACGAAAGAGCACAAACTAATGTATTATGTAAAAGAATGAGGAAAATTCTAAGTAAAAAAATTTACTGTTATGAGTAAAAATTTGTTTACATGTTTTCTTGAGAGTGATATATTGAATTTAGAAAAACGCTTTCTTTAAAAACTAAAAAATAAAGCGTTTTAAAAAACCATCATGAAAGGATGTCTATCCATGAAGTTAAAAAAATATTTTAGCATATTAAGTGGTGTTGCATTAAGTTTATCTTTAGTTGCTTGCGGTCCTCAAGAAAGTGGTAACGAAAATACTGGTACAGAAGATACGCCAGAAAATAAAGAATTAATTGTTTGGGAAGATATAGAGAAAGCAGAAGGAATCAAGGATGCTGTTGCTAAGTTCGAAGAAGAACATGGTGTAACCGTTACAGTCATTGAAAAACCTTATGCTACGCAAATTGAAGACCTTCGTTTAGATGGTCCAGGTGGGACAGGCCCAGATGTGTTAACAATGCCTGCTGACCAAATTGGAACGGCGGTAACTGAAGGGATAATTAGAGAACTAAATGTTGGTGAAGATGTCACTTCGATTTTTACTGAAGTAGCAATGCAATCACAAACAGTTGAAGGAAAGGTATATGGCTTACCGAAAGCTGTTGAAACAACAATGCTTTACTATAATAAAGACTTAATTTCCGAAGAAGAATTACCACAAACCCTTGATGAGTGGTATGAGTACTCCAAAGAAGTAACGGATGGAAAGCAGTTTGGGTTCCTTGCTTTATTTGATCAAATTTACTATGCACAAAGTGTAATGAGTGGTTATGGTGGTTACATTTTTGGTCGCGATGCGGATGGAAACTTCAATCCAGATGATATTGGACTTAACAATGAAGGCGCGATCGAAGGTGCAGAGTTTATTCAAAAGTTCTATAAAGAAGGCCTATTCCCATCAGGAATTATCGGAGAGCAAGGAATTAATGTTTTAGAATCATTATTTACAGAAGGAAAAGCTGCTGCGATTATTTCTGGTCCTTGGAACATCGATCCATTTACAAGAGCTGGTGTGAACTTTGGAGTAGCGAAATTACCTTCTTTATCTAATGGTGAAAACATGAGTGCTTTTGTTGGAGTGAAAAGCTATAACGTAAGTGGTTATTCGAAAAATGCTGAGCTAGCGGAAAAATTAGTTGTTTTCTTAGCAAATGAAGAAAATTCTAGAACAAGATACGAAGTAACAAAGGAAGTTCCTGCTGTACAAGCTTTAGCTGACGACCCGGTAGTTGCTGAAAGTGATGCAGCAAAAGCGGTTGCTGAACAATCACAGTTCTCTGAATTAATGCCTAACATTCCTCAAATGAATGAAGTTTGGACTCCTGCTGATGCTGGATTACAGACGATAGCAACAGGTAAAGCAGAACCAGCTTCTGCATTAAACCAAGCGGTAGATACAATTAAAGGTCAAATTCAAGCAAAACACAAGTAATGAATTAGTATGGGAATAATGGTGTCGAACGCTAATTATGTTTGACACCATTTATTATAAGGAGAGAATATTAGGGCCGATAAATGGTCTTATATATAAAGAGGTGAACAATGTGAATCATCGTAAAATAGCCTTACTTTTATCGATTATTCCAGGTCTAGGTCAATTTTACAATAAGCAATGGGTTAAGGGGCTTACTTTCCTAGTCCTTGCTGTTTCTTTCTTTGCGGTGTTTGGGGATCTTTTAAATATGGGACTCTGGGGAATTGTCACATTAGGAACTGAGGTTCCAAGAGATAACTCAATTTTTCTATTAGCAGAAGGGATTATTGCACTTATTGTTATAGCTTTCGGGCTTGCTTTCTATTACATCAATTTAAAGGATGCCTATAAAAACGGGAAACTTCGTGATGAGAATATGAAACCGAGTTCTCTTAAGGAAGATTATCAAAACTTAATTTCACAAGGTTATCCGTATGTGATAAGTGGGCCATCTTTATTTATTTTGATTTTTGCTGTTATATTCCCAATCCTATTTAGTTTTGCATTAGCATTTACTAATTATGATTTATACCATTCGCCACCTGCAAATCTAGCAGACTGGGTTGGCTTCGATACATTCTTACAAATCTTCACAGTTGATATTTGGCGTTCAACCTTCTTCGATGTTCTATCTTGGACCATTATTTGGACGTTGGTAGCTTCTACACTTCAAGTGGCACTCGGAATTTTCTTAGCAATTGTCGTAAACCAAAAAGATATCCGCTTTAAAAGATTTTATCGTACGATCTTAGTTTTACCATGGGCCGTGCCAGGGTTTGTTACCATCCTGATATTTGCAGGATTATTTAATGATAGTTTTGGTGCGATTAACAATGATATTTTAGCCGCATTTGGAATGAATCCAATTCCATGGATGACGGATCAAAACTGGACGAAGGTTGCACTTATTCTAATGCAAGGATGGCTAGGATTCCCTTATGTATTCCTTGTAACTACTGGGGTTCTGCAATCGATTCCAGACGATTTATATGAAGCAGCAACAATTGATGGTGCTTCGGTTTTTGCTAAATTTAAAAACATTACCTTGCCAATGATTTTAATTGCGATGGCACCAATTATTATTACACAGTATACCTTTAACTTTAATAACTTTAATATTATTTATCTGTTTAATGGTGGAGGTCCAGCCGTTCCTGGTTCGAATGCCGGAGGAACGGACATCTTGGTATCTTGGATCTATAAATTGACGATGCAATCAAGTCAATACTCACTTGCAGCAGCATTAACGATTTTGTTATCAATCTTTGTCATCTCAATTGCGTTATGGCAATTCAGACGTACAAATTCTTTCAAAGAGGGGGCTTAAAAGATGATGACTAATATGAAAACACAAAAATTCATTCGTCTCCTTTTGTCTTATTCAATCTTAACGTTTATGGCAGTTATTATTGTTTATCCCCTACTTTGGACAGTAGGAGCAAGTTTTAATCCAGGTAATAGCTTAATCAGTACGTCGATGATTCCGAAGAATCCAACTTTAGATCATTATAGAGAGTTATTTGCAGGAAAACCTAGTCTTCAGTATGGACAATGGTATTTAAACTCTCTAAAGATTAGCGTATTCACAATGATTGGGACTGTTATTAGTGTTTCTTTTACGGCATATGCATTTTCGCGTTTCCGCTTTAAAGGAAGAAAAAACGCTTTAATTTTATTTCTATTATTGCAAATGATTCCACAATTCTCGGCTTTAATTGCTCTTTTCGTTCTAGCGCAAATGCTAGGAATGATGAATAATCATTGGTTACTCATCTTGCTTTATATTGGCGGACTTATTCCAATGAATACGTATTTAATGAAAGGGTATATGGATTCTATTCCGATGGATCTCGATGAGAGTGCGAAGATTGATGGCGCAAGCAATACACGAATCTTCTTACAAATCATCATGCCTTTATCTAGACCGATGATTGCTGTTGTTGCCATGCTAGGGTTTACAGGTCCGCTTGGAGATTTCGTCTTATCATCAGTGATTCTAAGAAAACCAGAAACCTACACATTACCAATTGGATTATATAATTTAGTCAATCAAGTTATGGGAGCAAGCTATACGACCTTTGCTGCAGGAGCAATTCTCATCAGTATCCCTATAGCCCTCATCTTCTTATTGCTGCAAAAGAACTTTGTTTCAGGTTTAACTGCAGGTGGGACTAAAGGATAAAAGAAAGAAACAAATAAGTGTAAGAAGGAGTTTATTATGTCAAAACATGAAAAAACATATGTCACGAATGCGAACTTTATGCTTCATGGGGGAGACTACAATCCTGATCAATGGTTAGATCGTCCAGATATATTAGCAGATGATATTAAATTGATGAAGTTATCACATACAAATACATTTTCAGTCGGTATTTTTGCTTGGGCTGCACTTGAGCCAGAAGAGGGAATCTATCATTTTGAGTGGCTAGATGAAATTTTTGAGAACATCCACAGCATTGGTGGTAGAGTTATTTTAGCAACCCCAAGCGGTGCACGTCCTGCATGGATGTCACAAAAATACCCTGAAGTGCTTCGTGTAAATAGTGCAAGAGTAAAACAACTTCATGGTGGCAGACATAATCACTGTTATACTTCAGAGGTATATCGGGAAAAGACGCAAGAAATGAACCGATTATTGGCTGAGAGATATGGAAATCACCCAGCATTATTAATGTGGCATATATCGAACGAATACGGTGGAGAATGTCATTGTGACAAGTGTCAAACTGCATTTAGAGGATGGCTCAAAGAGAAATATAACAATGATCTAAAAGCGTTGAATGATGCTTGGTGGGGCCCATTCTGGAGTCATACCATTAACGATTGGACACAGGTTGAATCACCTTCTCCAATTGGAGAAAGTATGGTTCATGGGTTGAATCTAGATTGGCGCCGATTCGTGACAGATCAAACGATTTCTTTCTATCAAAACGAGATTGTTCCTTTAAAAGAGTTATCGCCTGCTATTCCAATTACGACGAATTTTATGGCAGATACTCATGATTTAATCCCATTCCAAGCTCTTGATTATAGTAAATTTGCTAAGCATTTAGATGTCATTAGCTGGGATGCGTACCCATCTTGGCATAATGATTGGGAAAGCACGGCTGAATTAGCTTCCAAAGTAGGATTTATCAATGATTTATATCGCTGTTTAAAACAGCAGCCATTTCTTTTAATGGAATCAACTCCAAGCGGCGTTAATTGGCATGATGTGAATAAAGCAAAGCGTCCAGGAATGCATTTGCTATCTTCGATGCAAATGGTGGCACATGGATCCGATAGTGTTCTTTATTTCCAATGGCGCAAATCCCGTGGTTCTTCTGAAAAATTCCATGGTGCCGTTGTGGATCATGATAATAGTTCAGAAAATCGGGTGTTCAAAGAGGTTGCGAAAGTGGGACAAACACTAGAAAAATTATCTGATGTCATTGGAACAAATCGCCCTGCTGATGTTGCAGTATTGTACGATTGGGAAAGCAACTGGGCTTTAAATGATGCTCAAGGTTTTGGGATGAAGACAAAGCTTTACCCACAAACACTTCAAAAGCATTATAAAGCATTCTGGGAGAAAGATATCCCAGTAGACGTGATTACAAAGGAACAGGATTTTTCTTCTTATAAATTATTGATTGTTCCAATGTTATATTTAGTCAGTGAAGAAACCATTTCTCGTTTGAAAGAGTATGTGGCTAATGGTGGCACCTTAGTCATGACTTATATTAGTGGTTTAGTTAACGAGCATGATTTAACGTATTTAAGTGGATGGCATAAGGATCTTCAAGAAATTTTCGGTATGAAGCCAGGTGAAACCGATACGTTATATCCAAAGGATCAGAACTCCGTTAAGTTTAATGGCCAATCTTATGTATTGAAGGATTATGCAACAGTTATAGAAGTAGATACTGCAAACGTAGAAGGAATCTACGAGGATGATTTTTACGCAGAAACACCTGCTGTGACTAGCCATCAATATAAAGATGGAAAGGCATATTATATTGGAGGACGTCTAGAACATGCCTTCCAACAAGCGTTCTATCAAAAGCTAATTGATGAATTATCCCTTGCACCAGTTGCAAAAGTTGAACATGGAGTAGGAGTTTCTGTCCAAGTTCGACAAGCACCTGAAAGTGACTATGTTTTTGTCATGAACTTTACGGAAGAAAAACAACCGGTAAGGTTTGATTCAGTAGTGAAAGATCTGATCACAGGTGAAGAAATAACAGGGGAAGTAACCCTTGAGAAGTATGAAGTTCGAATTGTTGAAAGGGCAAGATTTTAAGTCAAGTGGGAACCTTGCGCTGAATAAGAAAACATAATGTTTTCAATATTCAGCGCTTCTTTTCCAGTTCAGTGGAAACGCTTACTGTATATAAGTTTTTTTACTAGAGTAGTAGTTTATCCAAAATAAATACTAAGAAGAAAGGTGAGGATATTATGGGGAAAAGCCAGAAGTTTGTGGCGACACTGCTAGCATTTATAATCGTGTTTAGTTCATTTTTCGTGAATACTAGTAATGGAAAAGCTGTAGCTGCTTCACAAAAGAACTACATAACAAATGGAGGATTTGAAACTGACTTTTTTAGTGACGGTTCATGGACACTTGATCTGAATTGGGATAATGCTGAGGTAAGTCAAAAAACGGGTGCAACCACTGATGGTTTATATTCAATCAATTATTGGATTAAGAATCCTGTTGCTAGTGAAGAAGTGTCAGTAACTGTGAAACAGGTTATTCCGACACTACCAGCTGGAAACTATCAACTAACTATTCAGTCTATGGGTGGAGAAAATGGTGAATCTGGGAATGTTAGCATCTATGCAGGAGAAAATAAAATAGGGCCAGTTTCGACGACTGGTTGGTCTAACTGGGAAACGATTACCCTGAATTTTGAACTAACTGTAGATACAACTGATCTTGAAGTTGGGGCAACCATATCGGGAGCCAAAAATGCATGGGGATATTTAGATGATTTTCGATTAATCTCACTTGATGGTGATGGAGATGTACCGGAACCAGTTGCAGCTGATATTTTTGTAGAAAGAGTGGATGGTATGAATGAGGATTTTATCAAGGGAGTAGATATCTCTAGTATAATCTCTTTAGAGAATAGTGGAGTGAAATTTTATAATGAAGATGGACAGGAGCAGGATATTTTTACAACGTTAGCAAATGCAGGGGTAAACTATATTCGTGTCCGTATTTGGAACGACCCTTATGATTCTCAAGGAAATGGGTATGGCGGTGGAAATAATGATTTAGAAACAGCCATTTTAATTGGGAAAAGAGCGACTGAAAATGGGATGAAATTGTTAGTTAACTTCCATTACTCAGATTTCTGGGCAGATCCTGCGAAACAGCAAGCACCTAAAGCGTGGGAAGGCAAAAGTTTTGAAGAGAAAAAGGTAGCTTTATATGATTATACGAAAGAAAGCCTCAAAACTATGATGGATGAAGGCATTGACATTGGAATGGTTCAAGTTGGAAATGAAACAAATGGTGCAATTGCTGGAGAAAGTGATTGGACGAAGATGAGTGAATTGTTTAATGAAGGTAGTCGAGCTGTTAGAGAATTAGATAATTCGATTTTAGTAGCTTTACATTTTACAAATCCTGAAACTTCGGGAAGATATGCAACGATTGCTAAAACTCTCGAAGACAATGGTGTGGATTATGATGTGTTTGCAAGCTCATACTATCCATTCTGGCATGGGACATTAGGCAATTTGACTTCTGTACTTAAACATGTAGCCAATACGTATGGAAAACAGGTCATGGTAGCAGAAACATCTTATACGTATACGGCTGAAGATGGAGATGGTCATGGAAATACAGCTCCACAGAGATCAGGTCAAACGCTAAATTATCCAATTACAGTTCAAGGTCAAGCAACTGCGATAAGAGATGTTATACAAGCGGTCGTGAATGTCGGACAATCAGGTATAGGTGTGTTTTATTGGGAACCGGCGTGGTTGCCAGTTGGTCCAAAAGAAAATCTAGAGCAAAATAAGGTAATTTGGGAACAGTATGGATCAGGATGGGCAACAAGCTATGCGGCTGAATATGACCCTCATGATGCTGGTGCATGGTATGGAGGAAGTGCTGTAGATAATCAAGCGCTTTTTGATTTTAATGGAAATCCTTTACCATCCATCAATGTATTTAAATATGTTGATACAGGAGCAGTGGCACCATTAAGAATTGATGAAATCAGAGATATTGAAGTAAGTGGAGTTTTAGGAGAAGAAATCACTTTACCTAGTACTGTGACAGTAATTTATAATGACGGTAGTAAAAGAGTGACTCCAGTTACATGGAACCAAGCAGCACTAGAGCAGGCAATTAGTAATGGAGTGGGCATATATGTCATTGAAGGGATTGTAGAAGGGGGGATGTCTGTTAAGGCTCATCTTACAATTAACCCTCAAAATTTTGTAGTAAATCCAAGCTTTGAACAGAGTGACAGAATCATGTGGAGAATCACTTATGGAGAAGGGACAACACCTCATGCGAGTTACCAACAAAAGGCATCAGATGCGAGAACAGGAGAATACTCTCTTCATTTCTACTCAGGAAGTCAGGTTAATTTCAAAGTTGAGCAGACCATTACAGGCTTAGAACCAGGTTATTATAATCTTTCTATGTTCCTGCAAGGTGGAGATGCAAGAAACTCAGAGATGTACCTTTATGCAAACGCAGGAGATGAAGTATTTAGAAAAGATACTGGTGTAAATGGTTGGGTGAATTGGCAAAATCCTAAGATTGAAGAAATCCTTATTTTAGACGGAACCATTACGATTGGTGCTAGTATAAAAGCAGATGGAGGTGCTTGGGGAACGTTAGATGATTTCTATTTATACCGTGTAAGAGAATATGAAGGTGAAGTTCTCCCTGAACCAGAACAATCTAAGCAAGCACAAAATATAAAAATGATGTGTGAAAAATTAAGCCAAAAAGAACATTCTAAGAAAGAAAAACAGAACCAAAACCTGCCACCGATGTGTTCAAAACCATAGCAGGATAAATAATGAGGCTATCTTATAAGTGCTTTGCACTTAGGAGATAGCCTCGAATTTTTAATGAATAATTTATATAGTATCTCTCAAAAAGTCCCCAACCTCATCACCAATTGCGATGAGGGTCTCTTGGGGCAAAGAGAGGTCAAGCAACATTTGTAGTTGTTTCTTTATTTAAACCTAGTTTTGTAACTTTTCTTAAATATGGAAGGACATAGTAGTCAGCTCCAAATTTACCTGCATTCGCACCAGCTGCTAGAATGACCACTCCAATTAAGACCATCCAAGGGTTTGTGCTGATTGTTCCAGCAAACAAGAACATGAAGTTCATCATTAGTCCAAAAAATGCAGCGGCTGTGGTTAAGCATCCAAGAATTAGTCCCACTCCAACTAAGAATTCACCCCAAGGAATTAAGAAGTTAATCATTCCTACGTTTGGAAGTGCAATTCCTTCAATGAATCCAAGATAGGTAGGGTATACTGCAGCTCCAGTTGCTTTGTCTACTACCGGATTTGCTAAAGCACCACCTAGATAACCTGCTGCATCAAAACCACCTGTAATTTTACCCCAACCAGCAGTCATCCAGCTCCAACCTAGATACACCCTTAATACTGTTAAAATCCCTGCCATGATACGGTTTTCTCTTAAAAATGTGTTTAACATCTTGATCCTCTCCTTTATTGCCTTTATTTTTTGTTTATCTCTATGTCTGTATCATACTACCTTGTGAATACTTTCACAATATATTTGTGAAGTAATTCACAATTTATTCAAGAAGTTGTGAACTTTTTATTACGGGCATAGTGTTAATAGGAATGCAAAGAAAAGGAATGTAAAAAACAGGACTCTGCTAATATTTACAGCGCCCTGTTTAGGGGTTAGTCCTCAACTCTCGTTCTAGTTTTGACTTGATTGTATACCTCAGCACTAAAGTCTTTATTCGGTGAATGTGGGAGTGGATGAAAATTGTTCACCGCAATACTTGCGAACGAAAAAGCTTCCTCTGCTTTCCCTAGCTCAAAGTAGGATAGTGCTTTGTAAGAATCCATTACGTAAAAAATCGATAAATCAAATGGATGATGCATGTAAGAAGGGATGGTGATTTTGCTTAGACAATCAATCGATTCTTCATAACGTCTTAAATAATATAAAGCTTTTCCTTTTTCAAGAAAGAACCATGGACTGAAAAATTCATTATGTTGTTCTGAAAGATGTTCATCAATAAGTTTTATAGCCTTCGTATATTCTTTTTTTTCTTTAATAAGAGAGATAATGGTGAGTAATTCATAAAAAAATAGAGAATGCTGATCTTCAGCAAATTCACCGTATTGTTTTAGCTTCTTTTTATAGTACTCTTCTTTTTCATCATCCTGTGTCATCATCGCATGGGCGGCAGCAAGTCGATATAAGTCATCGATTAAATAGAACATCTTTTTCTCCTTAGAAAAAGAGATTGCTTGTTCCATGACACGTGTAGCTGAATCAATATCCCCAACTGCAAAGTATAAAATGGCTTCATGGTAATCAAGATCAAGCTGGGTCATGGGATCAATATAGGCATGGTTGGATTCAACCTCGTTCCGTTCCGTTAAAAAGAGACTTAATGACTCCACATAATCATGGTTAATAAATCTTTCCATTGATCGTAGCATTCCAATGGACGCACGTTTAGCTGTTAGATTCATTTGATCATACAGTTTTGCTGCTCGTTCACATAACTCCTGCCATCCGTTTTTCTTTTCTTGTATAAGACTACGGCTGTAAATATCTAATAAACGTGCAGACTCGTAGCCTTGAGTCAATTTATCAAGGTAAGGGTCAATCAAGTCAATAAGCTGTTTAAATTTATCTTCAATTACATCAATCTCTGTATTGTAAATCGTTTCTGCTTTCTCAAGCACATCTCTTAGTTCCTGAACACTTATCTCCCCTAGAAGATCGCTCGTTTCTACGCCTAGTCGTTCCGCTATATAACTTAAGCTTTCCATTGAGGGCTTTGCTTTATTATTTTCAATTAAGCTCAGCATTCCTTTCGTAAGCTGATCCCCGGCTAGTGCTTCGAGGGTCATTTTTTTCTGTTTTCTTAAATTTCGTATACGTTCACCTAACATGTAGTATTACAACTCCTTGTATTTTTAGGTAGTTTAATTATATTAAACTTTTTCTTGAAAGGAAAGGCTACGGTGTGTTATGATTTGTTTAATTAAATTAAACTTTTTGAATGGAGTGTTTTATGTGGATGACAGCCTGAAACTTAGAAAGGCAACCTATCATTTGTATACATTTACCATTAGTAAACTTATTTCTTCGTTTGGTGCACAAGTTTATGCATTTGCAGTTAGCTTTTATATTTTACAAATCACTGGGTCAGCAACAAGCTTTGCGACGAATTTGATTTGCAATATTTTACCTCGAACACTTGCAGCCCCTTTTGCAGGTTATTTAGCAGATCGATACTCTAGGAAAGTGATTGTCATTATATCTCAAATTGCCACAACGTTGGCAATAGGAGGACTCCTTCTTGTCACAGTAACGAATGGTTTATCTCTTATTTCCATTTATGTAACAACATGTATTTTATCTTTAACTTCGATGTTTTCTGGTGTAACGTTTAGCTCTTCGATAACGGGTCTTGTTGATAAAGACAGAATTCAAAGAGCAATGTCATTAAACCAAATCTCGATCTCATTCGCTGCCATTGGTGGCCCTGCAATAGGAGGATTGTTGTATGGGGCAGTATCAATGCCAATATTTCTTGTCATCTATATGGTCGCTTCTAGTATCGCTGTGATTCTTGAAGCGACGATGAATTTTAACTTATTCTCAACTCGTAAACAGGTGGAGGAAGGGGAACAAAAAGAACCGATGTGGCAAAGCATAAAAGCAGGAGTTGCTTATTTGAAGCTACATCCAATTTTATTAACGATGATTTGGATCTCCTTACTAGTTAATTTTCTTTTTGGGGCCTTTGAGGTAGGATATTCATTTATTTTAATCGAAAAGTTAAAAATGGCATCCCAGCATTTTGGTTCTACACAAGGGGCATTTGCAATCGGAATGTTACTCATGTCGATTTATTTCTCGATAAGGAAAGAAGTAAGATTTCCGTTTCTTTTATCAAAAAGAGGGATCATAGCGATGGGGCTATTTATGGGAGGTACCTCTTTACCTCTGCTAATTTTATTATCTTATAACATGGTGTTAGTCTATTATTTGGTCCTAATGTTTTGTTTCGGTGCTATGGTCATTATCGTCAATACACCTATTCAGGTATTGCTACAAAAGAAGATTGATGACGAATACAAAGGGCGTGTCTTTTCTATTATTGAAACTTGTGCAATGGCACTAATGCCTTTAGGTATGGTCATATACGGATTTTTGTATGATATTTTTCCACCACAATGGATCCTACTCTTATCGTCCGCGATTCTTATCGCTATCGTTCTTATTCTTGCAAGGCCTTCTATTATACGGAAGGTGCATCCACAGATAGCGGAGAATGAAGTTGTGAAGGAAAGAGTAGAAGTGGTATCGTCATAAGTAAGAAAAATGTATGAAGGAATGGGGAATGTTTTTTGAAATCTGCATTAATTCTTGGGGGAACACAATTTGTCGGAAAACGGTTAGTAAAGCTTTTACTTGAAAAAGGAGTTGAAGTCACGATTGCAACAAGAGGTCTCACTCCTGATCCCTTTGGAGATGACGTACACCGGATAAAAATTGATCGTGAAGATTCTGTTTCTCTTGAAACTGGTCTAAGAGGCGGTAAATGGGATGTCGTTTTTGACCAAACATGTTATTCTCCAGAGGAAGCTCTCCAATGTGTAAGGGTACTCGAAGGAAAAATATCAAAATATGTGTTCACCTCTAGTCAAGCAGTATATGAGTTTGGAACAAATCATATTGAGGAAAACTTTGATCCTCTACAATATAGACCAGTTTTAAGAAGTAGACGAGAGTATAAAGGATATTTAGGTTACCAGGAAGCCAAGCGTGCCGCAGAGGCAGTCCTTTTCCAACAAGCAACATTCCCTGTCGTTGCGGTTCGATTCCCAATCATTGTCGGGGAAGATGATTTCACCAATCGATTAAAAATACATGTGGACTGTGTAAAAGAACAACGTCCAATTTCGATTGAACATCCACATTTTAGATATAGTTTTATAGATTCTGATGAAGCTGCTTGGTTTTTATTTGATATTGCAGAGTCTGATTATAAAGGACCGATAAATCCAGGCTCTAAAGGTGACATTAGTCTAGGCGAATTACTATTACGAATAGAAGTTATTACTGGTGAAGGGGCAATCTTGGATAAGAATGGAGCTCCTTCACCATATAATCTTCCAGGTTCCTGGTCTATTAATACTGATAAAGCAGCATCACTTGGATTTGAATTTAAACCATTAGATGCATTGCTCACAGACCTTATCATTTTTTATTCCTAATTCATTCTATCTAAAAACAGTGCCCGGCATACCTCTTTGGTACAGGTACTGTTTTGGTAAGTTAAGGATCATTTTTATAAAATTGAAAAGAAAAAAATCCAACAAACCATTTTTTGGCTTGTTGGATTTTGTGCTTCATCAAGAAGTCCTTAATTCTGACTTCCTTGTTTGAAGAGAATAGATTCGATATAAGAGAAAAGCGATGATTGACAAGATGATTCCTGAGATATACGGTAACCCAATAGTCATTGAAAATAGTATTCCACCTAAAGGAGGTCCAATGATTCTTCCAAGTGAATCAAAGGAAGACAGTAGACCAGTGGTTCTCCCGTGACCTGTGTCAGACCTTTTCGTTAGTAAAGATGAAACACTTGGACGAATAAACCCGTTTCCAATACCAAAGATGGTTAAATAGATGGCAGCAGTTGTAAAGCTATCAATAAACAAGATTAGGCCGAATCCAATCATCGAAATGACGATCCCAAGTTGAATGGTAAAGCCTTCACCATATTTTTTGGTTAACCTTCCAACGATGCCCCCTTGAACAAGAGCGCCTGCAAATCCCATGATCATAAAGATATATCCTAGCTCGACCGATTCGAGTTGTGCTTTTTCATAAGCAAAATAAGCGAATGTTGCTTCTAGGCCAGATAACGATAACGAAACAAATAGCTGTAAAATGTATAAAATTGAAATTGGACCACTTAAAGCCTTTAATAAAGGCATTTTCTTCTTTTCTTGTTTTTGGCGTTGTTCAGGTGATAGTGATTCTTTTAAAGCGACTAGCACGAGAACAAACGTGAGTAGGGAGGAAATACCTGCAAGATAGAAAGGTGTGCTCAAATTAGACTGGGAAAACACCCCGCCAATGGCTGGTCCAAAAATGAAGCCCAATCCAACAGAGGCACCAATCAGTCCCATGCCTTTTCCGCGATTTTCAGGCGATGTAACATCTGCAACATAGGCCATGACAGTGGGCATGTTAGCAGAAGAAAAGAATCCTCCAATAATTCTTGCTGCAAACAGCATCCAAAGTTCAGTTGAAACAGCCATTAAGAAAAAGGAAAGGGCTAGTCCAAATATACCGACCATAATGATTGGCTTTCGACCAATTTTATCGGAGATTCTCCCCCACATTGGAGCAAATATAAGCTGCATGAACGAGTAAACAGCCATTAATAATCCTAATTGTGTTGGAGAAGCTCCAATCTCTTCTGCATAAAAAGGCATGACAGGAATAATAATGCCAAACCCAACCATAACAAGAAACATAACTGCGAATAAAATAAACAATGATTTTTTCGATTCCAAAACAAAGCTCACTCCAGTATTTGCAAGAGTTGTATGTACATAACAACGACTACTTTTATCATTATACTCTTTTTAAGGTGAAAAAGTTAGAAACTTAAAGTAAGTAGAGAAAAATACCTGATTTATATCTTACCAGAAATTTGCACTTAAATCTTATAGATATAGTTTCTAAATAAAAATTTATTTTATTGAAGAGTTTTCTGCTTTTTAGCGAGTGATATTGAAATTAGAATTGTGTACGTTAATATTAGATTATATTAAGTTAATTATGAATAAAAGTGGGAGTATAAATCAATGATCGATCAATATTACGATAAATTGCTAAACATAAAAACGATGGGAGACCAAAAGGTAGATAGTCGTATTGCGCATTATCATCGTTATGAGCCAACCCCATATTTTGGATTAGAAGCTTTATTTGAACAATATAAGTTAAAAAGTAGTGACCGTTTTGTAGATTTTGGATGTGGGAAGGGTCGATTAAATTTTTATGTTCACTATCTATTTGATGCAACCGTGATTGGCATAGAAATGAACAAAACCTTTTACCAAGAAGCAGTGGCCAATCAGTATAGATATAGAGAGAAATATAAGAAGGGTGAAGAGAAGATTTTTTTTCAGTGTTGCCTGGCTGAGGAGTATGCGATTCATCCATCAGACAACCGTTTTTATTTCTTTAATCCATTTTCGATTCAAATATTTATTAAAGTAATAAACAATATATTGTCTTCGGTTGAACTTTTTGACCGTGAAATTGAACTAATCGTGTACTATGGTTCAGATGAGTATATTTACTATTTAGAAAATCAGACCTCATTTGAATTGGTGGAGGAAGTCATTCTCCCACGGTTGTATGAGCATAATCCTTATGAGAGATTCTTAATCTATCGTCTAGTCTAAATAGGAAGTGACAAGTATGCAAGATAAAATGAATGTAACACCAGAGAGTAAAGAAATAAAAGTGTTAATGGAGCATGATCCGAATTTAAGACAGTTAATAAACTTGATCGGTGAAGTATCGATTACACTGCGAAAGGATCATCTACGGTCTCTCGTTCATTCCATTATAGGTCAAC
The DNA here is from genome assembly GCA_041640535.1 of Bacillaceae bacterium. GTDB lineage: Bacteria > Bacillota > Bacilli > Bacillales > Bacillaceae_L > Litchfieldia. The sequence goes on along the minus strand of JBEQAC010000010.1, from coordinate 12,674 downwards.
AGTTATCGGTGAAAGCTGCATCCACCATTATTTCAAGGTTCCATGAGCTAGTCGATCATCAAGTGAATCTTGAGAAAATTTTTGTATTGCGAGACGAGGATCTTCGGAGTGTGGGAATTTCTGGTCGTAAAGTCATGTACATTCGAGATTTGTGTGAAAAGGTGAAAACAGGTTTGCTAACTCTAGATTATATTGATCATTTGCCCGATGAAGAAGTTATAAGTCAATTAACTAAAGTAAAGGGAATTGGAAGATGGACAGCAGAAATGTTCCTTATCTTCTCGTTAGGCCGCAAAAATATTCTTTCGTTAGATGATGTAGGGTTACAAAGGGCATTAAAATGGGTCATGTCAGCAGACAAAGATCAGAATGGAAAAGCCCTTTTGGCTAGTAAAAATGAAGTGTGGAGTCCCCACTGTTCCCTAGCATCACTCTATTTATGGGAAGCGGTAAATCTGGGATATGTGGACAAATATTTTAGCTTGCAACAGGCTGTGAACGAAAATAGGATTTAGGCAAACGCGTTGTCCAAGTAAATTATAAAAAAACTACGTCTCAGGTCTTAGTAAAGAATACATTTTAGGTCCATAGAAGGATTAATTCATTTAGGATATAGTTAAACTGATAAAGATTTTTGGAAGTTTGAACCAGAATGAAACTTCTTAAGGATTTTAACGTATAAATAGGTAGGAATATAAGGTAGGGGAGATTTCAATGAATCAATTTTTTTCAGTCTTGATTCGCGTATTGTTAACGATAAATGTAGCTGCTATGACGTGGTTGGTTAGCTTTTTCGGGTATGAACATTCATTCTTAACTTCATCAGGAATTTCAATAATTGGGGGAATCCTTGTTTATTCAATCAGTTCATATTTTTTTCATACTCGTTTTTTGAAAAACCATGGTTTATCTCGGAAGGAATATCGATACATTAAACAGAATTTAAAAGAGGCAAAGCGTAAATTATACCGCCTTCATAGAGCCATTATTTCAATTCGGCATATCCCTTCATTAAAACAAAGAATGGATCTTCTTAAAATGACGAGAAAAATTTATAGTATCACGAAAAAGGAGCCTAGACGATTTTATAAGGCAGAGCGTTTTTTTTTCACACACTTAGATTCAGCGGTTGAACTAACAGAGAAATATGTATTCTTATCATCACAGCCAAAACGAAACTCAGAGATTGAACGGGCATTATATGATACACGCCAAACCCTACAGGAGCTAACGCTGTCAGTGGAAAAGGACTTATATGATCTTATATCAAATGACGTGAATCAGCTTCACTTTGAACTAGATGTAGCCAAGCATTCGATAAAAAAACGTAAGGATATACAAACCCATGATGAAAGTAGGAGGCTTAAATGAACGAAAAACAAGCGAATTTAATGGATGATCTGCTGTCAAATCCATTTGGTGACAACGAACAATTACCGGAAAATTCGATGGGGGAAAAGAAGGCGGTCAATCGACTCATTGACGTCATTCCGGAAGAAAATAGAGAAAAAGCCTATCAGCTAGCAAAACAAATAGACCCTAAAAACCATCAAGCGATGATCTCTTATGGTACTCCAGCTCAAACGAAGTTACTTTCATTTTCCAATAAAATGTTAGAACATGTTCAAACTAAGGATACCGGCGAGGTTGGAGAAATCATCAGTGATTTAATGAAACGATTTAATGATGTTAACCCTGATGAGCTTAAGCCTGAGAAGAAAACCTTATTGGGCCGTATGTTTGGAAAAGTCTCTGGTTCGGTACATGAGGTTTTATCTAAATACCAAAAAACTGGCGCGCAAATTGATCGAATCAGTGTGAAGCTTGATCGAAGTAAAAATGTATTGCTGTCAGATATTACGATGCTTGAACAGCTCTATGAGAATAATAAAGAATACTTCCATGCTTTAAATGTATATATTGCAGCTGGTGAGCTGAAGCTTGAAGAATTGTACAATGAAACGATTCCGGTTCTTAAGAGAGCGGCTGAAGCATCTAATGATCAAATGAAGTTTCAAGAAGTCAATGACATGAATCAATTTGCAAATCGGTTGGAAAAAAGATTGCATGATTTAAAATTGAGTCGGGAGATTACAATTCAAAGTGCTCCTCAAATTCGTTTGATTCAGAATACGAATCAGGCGCTCGTAGAAAAAATTCAATCCTCGATTATGACTGCGATTCCTTTATGGAAGAACCAGGTGGGAATTGCTCTTACATTAATAAGGCAGCGGGATGTAGTAGAGGCCCAAAAGCAAGTCTCTAAAACGACCAATGATTTACTATTAAAAAATGCTGAAATGTTAAAAACAAACACAATTGAAACGGCGAAAGAAAATGAACGTGGCCTGATTGATATAGAAACATTAAAGAAAACACAGGAGAATATCATCTCCACACTAGAAGAAACATTGAGAATTCAAGAGGAAGGCCGCACGAAGCGTCGTCTAGCTGAGCAAGAACTAGCATCCATGGATACTGATTTAAGACAAAAGTTGTTAGAAATAAAAGAATAAGCAAAAAAGCCTGTCACTGTGATAGGCTTTTTTGATGTGAAAAAAATAAGTGATTTTTATGAATAAATGGTGAACTCTCTTTTTTTATTTTGAAAAGTACTATAATAGAGAAATACTTAAGGAGGAATAAGCATGGATATTGTTAACTTCTTAGAAGAACCACTGTTATTATTATTCGTTATTTTATTTTTAGGATCGGTGCTCGGTCAAACAAAGATTAAAGGGCTTAGCTTAGGTTCCTCCGGTGTACTTATAGTTGCCATGGTATTTGGACACTTTGGGTATCAGATTTCTCCTACTGTCCAAAATTTAGGTTTGAGCTTATTTATTGTTGCAGTTGGTTTACAGGCAGGACCTCGCTTTTTTCGGATGATGCGCTCTAGTGGTATCATCTTTGGAATTATTGGCCTTTTAATTGTCCTTGTTGCTGCGATCACGACCATTATCGTGTCAAAAGTATTTAACTTGTCACCTGCATTAAGTATTGGTCTTATGACAGGTGCTCTAACAAGTACTCCTGGATTAGCGGCTGCGCTCCAAGCGACAAAAGATCCGCTAGCATCTGTGGGATATGGGATCGCCTATCCATTTGGAGTATTGGCAGTCGTGTTGTTCGTTCAGCTTCTCCCAAGATTACTAAAGGTTGATTTAGTGAAGGACTTAAAAGAAAAGACGGATCCAGTTAAAAATGAAGACTCACCAGAACTAATCACCATTGAGGTAACAAATCCAGCTATAAATAAACGAACCTTAAAGGAGCTTCGTTTTGATAAATACAACTCTGTAGTTATTAGTCGCGTTATTCGAGGTGATCGTAATATCATTGCGCTAAATGATACCGTGATATTAAAGGGAGACCGCCTTGTTGCAGTTGGGTTAAGGGTGGATTTAGATCGATTATGTCATGACATTGGCAGAGAAGTGGACACCAATTTAATTAACTCTGATCATGTGAAACTTCGTAAGGTGGTTGTTGATTCAGAAGAATTAATTGGTAAAAATTTAAGGGAATTACAGCTAAGAAGAACCTATGGTGTGACCGTTACGAGAATGGAAAGAGGAGGCTTTGAGTTTAACCAAAACCAAAAATGGCGCTTGGAACGTGGGGATGTACTTACGATGGTAAGTAGTGAGGATCGTTTGAAGGAAGTAGAAAAGCTTTTTAGTAGAAAGTCCCTCGCAGTAACCAATGTACATGTATTCTCACTAAGTCTAATCCTATTAATTGGGATTTTAGTTGGGATGGTTCCAATTACATTACCAGGTTTAGGATCAATTACATTAGGTGTTGCAGGTGGGCCATTATTTGTTGCATTAATCATTGGTCATTTCGGGAAGGTTGGACCTGTAAAGGCTCGGTATTTCCAGCCTTCAAATCAGGTAATAAGGGACATTGGTCTTGTGCTGTTTTTAGCCGGAGCAGGTACTACGGCTGGACAGGGAATCGTTGATGTTATTCAAACGGAGGGGCTAAGACTCGTGTTTGGAGGGGCACTAATAACCATCGTTCCAGTCGTTGTTGGTTATTTTATCGCTCGAAAACTATATCGTTTAAGTATCGTTCATTCACTAGGAGCGCTCTGTGGAGGATTAACAAGTACCCCAGGGTTAGGAGCGGTTAACCAACTGATTGATTCAGAAGATCCGTCCATTGCTTATGCAGCAGCTTATCCATTTGCTCTTATATTTGTTGCCATTGCATCTCAACTTTTAGTCTTTTTCTTATAAAGATAGTCCAATAAAATAAAATGGTGCGAGATTCTTACAAGAGCCTCGCACTAATTTTTCATCCCCATATATGTACTGTCTATTTTAAAAATTTGGTTCGTTGTTGATGGCATCAGAGGAAAAGATCGCAGTGTAGACTTTGCCTTCGTGAGCTTTGGCTCGAATGAGGATGGGTTGATTATAATTATTTTTAAAGGTAAAGTCAGGACCATACCAACTAACAGTAGCATCTCTTCCAGGCGGAACATAAGGAACCCGTCTGCTATGAGAGTAACGTTGGACAATTTGTATTCCAGCTCGATCAACTGCATTAAATAAGGTGGACGACACCTGACAAATTCCCCCTCCAACACCTTCATATACTTCGCCTTTTACAATGACAGGTGCAGGTAAATAGCCCTTTTCTGAAGTTCTTTCCCCAACCACTTTATTAAATGAAAAAATCTCTCCAGGAAAAACGACATGGTTATTAAGTGCTTCAGTCGCTAAGATGATATTATTAGAACGTTCTTGATTTCTCCTATTATAATAAGTAATATACCCACCTATATACTTGGTTCGAATATCTGAAAGTAACTCACTATCTACCTTTGGGTGAAGCGGATGTGTAGGAACTTCAATTCTTGCTGGACCTCGTCCATATAGATAAGTGAAAAATTCCTTTGTAAATGCTCGCCGATCTAAATGATGTCCATCCACACCTGGTACAATCTCACCTCGCTCATTAAGCTTTGCATTAATAGGTTCCTCATATAGTTGCTCATTCAGTTTCAGTAAGAATTGTTCAAAGGTCCCTTCATCAAGTACAGGTTCACCAATTAATGGAGAAGTAAAAGCATCTCTATTAATGCTTGCAAGTGTTTCACCATTATGCGTAAGAAGTAAATTATCATGCTCAGTGGAAAGTGGAACTATAAGCATAAAAATGAATAAACACAAGAAATTCATTGTTTAACCCTCCTGTGTTTAGTATGAGTAAGTAAATGGAATTCATGTGGTTGGAATCAAGATTTAATTATAATGTGAATATTGACCTAAAAAATCCTATAGTACTATAAATTTTTTTAGGAATTTTTCTTAATTTTCATTAAGAAAAACCGATATATAAGAGAAGAGTGTTTAGAAATTAATTTATAAGAAATAATTAATTGTTATCTATCTATTAATGCTTTATAGTACTTAAGTAACAATGTGAGTAATATATATCAATATAGTTTTGTTCGGTAGAAATGAAATCAACAAGAAGCTCAGGAGAGGTATTAATGAAAAACGAAAAGAATCATCAGATGGGACATGAGAATTCTTTAAGTGATTATATAGAAATACTAACAGACCGTGATTTGTTTAAAGAAAATGATGATAGCTTTTATCGTACCATGTTTGAGAACTTGATTAATAGTGCTCCTGTTGGCATCTATGTTTTTGAAAATAACGCCTTTGCTTTTGTCAATAAATATTATGCTAATCTTATTGGTTATTCCCAGCAAGAGCTAACCAGCGGCGTGGTTACACTTGAAGATGTGACCCATCCTGAGGATTGTTCTCTTTTAAAAACATTTTACGCAAAAAAGATGGCCGGGGAAGATATCCCTTCACGATACAGAGTTAGGAAATTTAGAAAAGATGGGAGCAGTGTTTATACTGAAGTATATCCAACTGAAGCAATCATGTTTGGTAAATTAACCTTCTTTGGAATGGTCATTGATATTTCAGAACAAGTCAAAGCAGAGAAATTACTAAAAGAAAGCAATGAAAGATTTGAATCCCTTTTTCATAATAGTCCTGATGCTATTTTTACGCTTAATGACGAAGGCGAATTTATGAGTGCAAACCAGGCAAGTGAAGAAATTACTGGTTACACAAAGAATGAATTGTTAAATATGCATTTTAGCCCTCTTATTTGTTCTGAGGACTTAGCCATGGCCATTGAATACTTCGAAAAAGCAAAAAAAGGCATTGCTAGTAGTTATGATCTTGGAATTACTCGTAAAGATGGCCAAGTCGTCTATGTGCATATTACACATTTTCCAATGACGGTAGATGAGAAAACTGTGGGTACATATGGTATTGCGAAGGATATTACACAAAAAATCCTTTATGATCAGCAAAAAGAACAAATGTCCTTTTATGATCCTCTGACAAACCTTCCTAACCGGAAGTTATTTGAAGATCGATTAGGCCAAATGTTAAATATTAAAACAGAAAGTCAAAACCAACTAGCTGTTTTATTTCTAGATTTGGATCGTTTTAAATTTATTAATGATTCTCTAGGACATCATATTGGAGATGATTTTCTTAGACTTGTCGCTGAACGCTTGAAGCAAAGTCTGCGTAAACAAGATACTATCAGTCGTTTAGCAGGGGACGAATTTCTTTTTCTTCTTCCAGATGTAACAGAGGAGATGGCGATCACAATAGTTCAAAATATTCAGCGCACCATCAAGGAGCCATTTTACATTTCAGGGCAAAATATAATAGTATCTGCAAGTATTGGCATTGCATTTAGTGACAGAAAAGAAAGTAATCCTTCTGAGTTAATTCGAAATGCAGATACGGCCATGAATTATTCGAGAAAATTTAGACGAGGCAGCTATACGGTCTACTCAGAGGAACTTGATTTAAAAGCGTCCTATAGGCTTACAATTGAACGTGATTTAAAATTTGCGATCGAAAATAAAGAGTTTGAGTTGTATTATCAACCGATTGTGGATTTGAAAACGAAGAAATGTAAGGCGGTTGAAGCATTAATACGTTGGCATCATCCAAAGCTAGGGCTTATTCCTCCTAGTGATTTCATTGCGGTTGCTGAGGAAAGTGAACAAATTATTTCAATTGGATATTGGGTCTTAGAGACAGCATGTCGTCAAGCTAAAGAATGGAAGAATAATGGAATATCACCTTTAAAGGTGGCAGTCAATATTTCAACAAAGCAATTACAACAACCAAACTTTGTAGACCAAGTGACGGGTATATTAAATAAGATTGACCTAGACTCCAGTTCACTTGAGCTTGAAGTTACAGAGAGTATGTTGTTGGATGATATCGGATTTATAAAAGAGAGTCTTCTGAAGCTTAAGAAGGTGGGAGTCTCGATTTCAATCGATGATTTTGGGACAGGCTATACATCGTTAAGCTATCTCAGACAATATCCATTCGATAAAGTGAAAATTGACCGTAGCTTTATAAGTGATATAAGTGGTGATTTGAACGGAAAAAGAATTACATCTGCGATTATCTCATTAGCACATACTCTAAATATGGGTGTGGTTGCTGAAGGAATCGAAAATGATGTTCAATTAAACTTTTTAAAAGAGGAAGCATGTGACGAGGGGCAAGGGTATTTATTCAGCCGTCCATTACCTGCCAACTCTATTAATATTAATATTTAATAACATGTCTGATTGAAATTAATTCTAGCAGACATGTTATTTAGAAGATGTAGAACGATCCATTCTTCTGTACTCTAAGGGAGATACCTTCTTATGTTCTCTAAACACTCTTGAAAACGTTTTGTAAGAACCGAAACCAGATTCTAGTGCAACTTCTGATATATTTAAATCAGTAGAGACAAGGAGACTACACGCATGTCTAATACGGATGTCATGGAGAAAATCTACAAAATTTTGCCCAATCTGCTTTTTGAATAACTCACTAAGGGATGAGATACTAATGTGAAAATGCTTTGATAGGATTGGTAATGAGAGTTTTTCACGATAATGTGTATGGATATATTGAATAATATCCCAAATTAGCACCTTCTCTGGCTTTTTCGAAGCAAGATTCTCAATAATGGCAGATGAATGCTCACGTCTAGCTCGGTCAAAGCGAATTAATACTTCTACTAATTTGGCCATTATAAGTTCATTTCTCCATAAGTTGGTCTGTTGATATTCTTCGAGCATTTCCAGGATTCGTTTTTTTATATGTTCATAATCCTCATTTTCAAATTGAATAAATGATGGTAGACTTTCATCGGCTTCAAAAAGTAAATGATTCATCCCAAGGTTCTTAATTGTAAATAACTCCATCCCAAAGTTACAGTTTAATAATTTTAAAGATTCACCTGGCGTAGTTATGATTTCATGAATTTGATAGGGCATAACAAAGGTAAATGTGCCAGGTTTCATATGGTGTACTTTATCGTTTATCATTTCTTTGCCAGTACCTTCAATTACTAAGGAGAATTCAAAAAAATCATGCCGATGGGTCTCAAATCCATTCCTTAGCTGATTAATGGATAGATGGAAGGAAAAGTCCGAGTTAACAGAAGGAAACTCGGTTAAGTGTTTTGGTAGCATTGTCACAGAAAAAACACTCCTTGGAAAAAATGAGATATATTTTAAAGAATTTGACAAGACTTTTTCTACTAACTATTTTAACATATAAATTATGAAAATATTTGATTTCAAATTATGGAGGTAACTATGACAAATTCAAAAATTCGGATTGGTGTAATTGGTGCAGGGAATATTGGAAATGTACACTTAGATATTTTTAGTAAGCTATCAGATGACGTTGAACTTAAAGCGGTTACAGATGTGTATTTACCACTTGCAGAAAAACGTGCTGAGGAATATCAAATTCCGACCGTTCATGCAACTGCGGAAGATTTAATCAATGATGCAGAATTAGATGCAGTGGTGGTTGCCGTTCCAAATAAATATCATGCTCCACTTGCAATCCAAGCATTAAAATCAGGGAAACATGTTTTATTAGAAAAACCGATGGCGATAAATGAAAACGATGCCAAAGAAATTCTTATTACACAACGAAACACTGGAAAAATTGTGATGATCCCTCATCAAATGCGTTGGGAATCAATTGCTATGCAGGTGAAAGAACAAGTAGATCGAGGAGAACTAGGGTCTATTTATCATGCAAAAGCAGGTTGGTTCCGTCGTAAAGGGATTCCAGGCTGGGGTACTTGGTTCACTCAAAAAGAAGAATCTGGTGGAGGACCACTAATCGATATCGGTGTTCATTTATTAGACCTCTCATTGCATTTAATGGGCAACCCTAAACCTGTATCTGTTTCTGGTTCTACATATGCTGAATTTGGACCGAAGAAAAAAGGGATTGGTACGTGGGGCACTCCAAATTGGAATGGGACGTATGATGTGGAAGACATCGCATCAGCTTATATTAAAATGGAGGATGGAAGTTCTCTTACTCTTGATGTTAGCTGGGCTGTTCATATGGATACAGATAATCAACCATTTGTTCATTTATTTGGTTCAAATGGTGGTGCTTCTATTCGTGGAAATAAAGGTAAGCTATTAACCGAAATGTTCGACAAAGCGATAGATGTTGAGTTACAGGCTCCGTCAGAAGATGAAGGGGAGCGTACAAGATTAAGCCGTCACTTTGTTGAGTGTATTCGTGAAGGAAAACAACCGATCACATCTGCGCTGACTGGTTATACAAATAACTTAATTTTAAGTGCAATCTACGAATCTTCCCGTACTGGAAGAGAAGTACTCTTAAATTGGGATATTGAAGGAGAATAAGCCTTATGTTAAAAGGATTATCTAAAGCTGGAATTGGAAACGTAGGAGATTTAAAACAGTTCATACAGCATGCTTCAGAGTATAAATTTGAAGCGATTGACATTGATGGCGAATCATTGGAACAATTTATTCTATCAGAGGGACTTCCAGCGGCAAAAGAGTTCCTACAAGAACACAATATACAAATTGGCACGATTGGGCTGTCTGTTGAATGGAGATCCACGGAAGAAGAATTTCAAAGAGGGATTAAGAGATTAGTTCTAGACGCAGAGGCTGCTTCATCTCTCGGTTGCACATCATGCACGACGTATATCCTCCCATCAACAGACCTAAATGCTGCTCAATTTATGGCATTGGCTGTACGTCGTTTACGTATTTGTGCACAAATTTTAGGTAGCTTCGGAATGAAACTAGGCCTCGAATTTGTAGGACCACATCATTTAAGAACACGCTGGGCAAACCCGTTTATTTGGGATATGGAGCAAACATTAGACTTTATTGATGCAATCGGTGAGAAAAATGTAGGATTACTTGTTGACGCTTATCACTGCTATACTAATCAAATTAGTAATGAAGAGCTACAAAAATTAGATGTAAACCAAATTGTCCATGTTCATATTAATGATGCGAAAGATATACCAATCAAAAACGTTTTAGATAATGACCGTCTTTATCCTGGAGAAGGAGTCATCGACTTAGTTGGTTTCTTGCAAGCATTGAAAAAAGTTGGCTATGAAGGACCAGTTTCACAGGAAATTTTAACACAACAGCCACCACAAGAATCAGCAGATGTACTACTGAAAAAATCGGCTGAAGCGTATAGTAAGATTTTTGCAGCAGCGGGATTATAGTGAGTTAAAAAGCAATTGTGCATTAGGGAGCTAATGTGTGGTTGCTTTTTTTGTAATGTAAGAAAGTATAAAACTTTCTAGTACCTTATAAGAAAAACTAGGCAATTGCTTTCATCTAAAGACTTGGCGCTAGCTAAGTTTTTCTAATGAAAAATGAATATCACAAAATTCCGGAAGCGTTTTGTCAAAAAAATGGTATACTTTACTATAACGATTAGTATAATTAGGATTTAAGTAGTTTTAGAGATACGAGGGGGGATTTTATGCTTCGGCTACTAATCTGTGTTATCTTTTTTTTATTCGTAAGCGCTTGCGGGATAAAATCAGCAACTCAGTATGATATTATCTATAACGGTGAAAAAGAACAAAGAATAAAAGAAAAGGTAGAGCAATCTAAAAATTTTACCATTGCATTGGTCCCTAAATTAGAAGGGATTTCATACTTCAATGCGGTTAAAGAAGGAGCTATGGAAGCAGCAATGGATTTAGGTGTAAATGTCATTTATAAAGGCCCCAAAAATGCTACTTGGGAGCAGCAGGAGGAAATAATAGAAGGTTTAATTGAACAAAAAGTGGATGTAATTGCGATTTCAGCAAATGATCCTAAAAAACTTGGTCCAGTTTTAAATAAAGCAAAACAAAGAAATATTAAAGTGATAACTTGGGATTCTGATACTGACCACCAATTGAGAGAACTATTTATTAATATGGTAGATCCAGAGATGCTTGGACGAAATTTAATGGATACATTAGCTTGGAAGTTAGGAGAGGAAGGCACCTATGCTATTATGACTGCCTCTTTATCAACATCTAACTTAAATGAATGGATTCATTGGGTAAAAGTTCAGCAACAGGATTATTATCCAAAAATGAAGTTAATAGACATAGTAGAAACAGATGAGGATCCGGACAAAGCTTATATGAAATCTATGATGCTATTAGAAAAGTACCCTGAATTAAATGGAGTTGTCGCTGTATCAACCATCAATCCTCCAGCTATTGCAAAAGCTGTACAAGAAGATGAGAAGATAGGGGAAATCGCAATAACAGGTGTGTCTACTCCTAACTTGATGCGGAGCTATATAGAAGAAGGAGTTGTAGATAGTATAACTCTTTGGAGTCCGCAAAAATTAGGATATTTAACTGTTAGTTTAGCAAAGAATTTGGTAGAAGGTGATCGACCCTATGATGGGCAGCGAATTCAAAATGTAGGGAATATTAGGGTTCATGAGGATATCGTGATTATGGGGCACCCTATTGATTTTACAAAGGAAAATATAGAGCAATATGATTTCTAAATTACGCCAATTATCAAGAGTAAAAAACTTTAAATTATCAACAAAATTAATTGCTACTTACATGATGCTTACAGTGATTCCCATGGCACTGTTAGGGTATATTGCTTATACACAATATACAAAATCAATAGAAGAACAAGTAGGAGAATATATTCCTAGACTCTTAATGCAATCAAATCAAAATATAGAGCATCGATTTAATGAAATAGAACACCTTCCGGATTTAATATATAGCTCAGAAAGCGTTATGTCCGTTCTTAGAAATAATGAAGTAGATAAGAAATGGTCAGAATTACACAGGGAACAATACATCGTTAAAAACTTCCTATCTAGTACATTCCTTAATAATAATAATTCTGATATCTTAGGTGCCTATTTCTTATCAAATAATAGAGCGTTTACAAGTACACGTGTCATAAATCAAAGATTCATGCTTGATCGATCTTCATTTCAGTTAGGAGAAGATTTAAAGATAGGTGGAGGGATGAAAATCCTTTTACCTAATCAAACAAACCTTACATTTACTGCAAACGAGCCTTATCTACTACTGATAAAAGAAATAATTGATTTTGATAATCGGAAAAAACTAGGTACATTGTTTTTAGCAGTGAAAATGACATTCATAGAAGATATTCTTGAAGACTTAGATAAAGAAAAAAATGCCGTCATGTGGATGATGAATAAAGATGGACGAATCTTATATCATACGGACTATTCAAAAATCGGAACAATATTTAACGAAATTAATGAATATCCTATTTTTAATGGAAGCTT
>JBEQAC010000009.1:0-41101 GCA_041640535.1 Bacillaceae bacterium | reverse complement strand
CCTGTCAATAATACATCAATTCCTTCTATTTCATAGCACATTTTGTATCCTTGATTTTCACCTGTCAAGTTCTCAGTTGGCTCACCAGTTTCTAGATCATTTTCAAAGCCTCCATGATAAGAAACAATTAGGAGGTCTGGATTTTCAACTTCTTTTATGTACGTAACCCAGTTCTTTGCTGCATTAAAAGCATCAACAAACTCGAGTCCTTCAATATGCAAAGGATTTTCCCAATTCGGAATATAGTGTGTTGTCACACCTAAAATTGCGATCTTTAAATCATCTATCCTCTTTATTATATAAGGCTTCCCAAAGAATGGTTCACCCGTTTTGCTATCAAGAATATTTGCAGAAAGCCATGGAAAATTACTGCTTTTGGTTGCACTTTGTAATAGATCCATTCCGTAATTAAATTCATGATTTCCAATTACAGCTACATCATAGTTTAAATGGTTAAGAATTAATGACATAGGATTTTCTATGTCGCTCTTATACCGTACATAATGGTAGGTCAACGGAGTTCCTTGAATCAAATCGCCATTATCTATTAAGAGGGTATGCTTTGTTCTACTACGCTCATTTTTTATAACGGTCGCAACTTTTGCTAAGCCAAGGTCCCTTTCCTCGTTGTTTCCATAATTAATCGGTAATACATTCCCGTGTATATCACTTGTCTCCAAAATCGTGATTGTTTTTCTTAACATAAAACCCTCCTTCAATACGCAACAAAGTACTTTTCTTTAAATTTGACCTTTACATCATAGCATATATTTGTTTTAAATTTTGATACAAGTTGAGCAAATAATAAAGTTATGCTTTACTATGTAAGAACAAAAATACTGGAGGTTACAAGATGGAACATCAATTATTTCACCATGCTAAAGAATGGGTGTTAGAGGCAGGGAGCATCATTCGGGAATCACTAAAACAAGAAATCGAAGTAGAATTCAAGACATCTCCTGCTGATTTAGTCACAATCATGGATAGAAAAATCGAAACCTATTTTATTGAACAAATCAATCATCACTTTCCTACCCATTTTATTTTAGGAGAAGAAGGCATGTCTGAAAATGGTCCTTCAAACCCATTAGATGGTACAGTTTGGATTATCGATCCGATTGATGGAACAACAAACTTTGTTCATCAAAAACGTAACTTTTCAATCTCTGTTGGCATTTATCAAAACGGAGAAGCCCAACTTGGATTTATTTATGACCCTGTAGAAGGAGAATTATTTTACGCAGAAAAAGGAAAAGGTGCATATTTAAATGGTATAAAATTACCTGTATTAAAAGATACTACCCTTGAGCACTCCATTCTAAGCTTTAATCATTTATGGCTAACTCCAAATGAAAAGTGCGATTATAAAAAACTACAAGTATTGGTCGAAAAAGCAAGAGGAACAAGATGTATTGGATCAGCTTCGTTAGAAATGGCTTATGTAGCTTGTGGACGTTTAGATGCTTATCTTGATTTCCGGTTATCACCTTGGGATATTGCAGCTGGATTACTAATATTAGACGAAGTGAATATTAAAACTCTTACAATAGAAGGGAAACAAATAGATGTTTTCCATCCATCTACAACAGTCTTTTCACGTACTAAATTAAGCAATGAAATCATCAATCTATTATTGTAAAATAACAGATATAGAAAGCCCTTACACAAAAAAACCTGAAATTTTGTCCATTTTATGTCGAATTACCACCATTTATGAGATATAATGGAAATGTTTTAACAATCTATTTTATAGGAGGAAAATAATGAAAAAGTTTTTAACGTTGTTAATTGCTTTAGTTATGGTTTGGAGTTTAGCAGCTTGTGGGGCTGCAGGTGACAACGCAACTGAGCAACCTGCTGGAGATACCGGAGAAGCGACAGAGACAGAAGAAATTACAAAAATCACATTAGGGTTTATCCCCTCACAAGACGCTGCAAATATTGCTGATACGGTAGAACCTTTAGAAGAGTATTTAAGCGAAGCTCTAGGAATTGAAGTTGAAGCTCAAGTTATGATTGATTTTGTAGGCTTAGTCGAAGGAATGAGAACAGGACAAATTGATGTCGGTTTTACAAATCCTTTTGGTTATGTTCAAGCGGTTGATCGTGCAGGAGTAGAAGTTATTCTTAAAGCGATTCGTAACGGATCTGATACATATGTTGCACAATTTGTTGCATCTGCTGATTCTGAGCTAGAATCAGTTGATGATTTGGTGAATACATCTGGTTTATCTTGGGCTTACAGTGACCCACTTTCAACATCCGGTTTCCTATTCCCAGCATCTCTATTAATGGATAAAGGTGTAGAAAACCTAGATACTCATTTTACACAAACGGCTGTTGGCGGACATGATAATGCAATTCTTGCTGTTCTTGATGGACAAGCTGATTTTGCCACTACATTTGATGATGCACGTGATACAGTTGAAGGTGACTATCCAGATGTAAAAGAAAGACTTAAAGTTATTGGTCATACTGACCCAATTCCAAATGACGGAATCTCTGTTCGCAGTGGTTTCCCAGAAGATATGAAAGAAAAGCTTAGAGAGGCTTTCTTAGCAATTAATGATAATCCTGAGATTTTAGAAGTTATGAATCAGGTTTATACTTGGAGTGGAATTGCAGAAGCGAGTGACGAAGATTATGAAGTTGTTCGTAGTGTTTTTGGAAAATTTAAAGACCAACTAGGTCAATAATTATTTCTTTTAAAAGTAACGAGAGGAGAGGTGAATTCGTCTCCTCTCGTTTTTATTTTTAGGCTGTTTTCTAAAAGATTGTTGTTTTTATAACGAATTAAATAGGGCTCACTTGATTGGAACGGAAGGTGTGTGACTCCTGCGGGATCTGCAAGAAGGATGAGACCCCGCAGGCACGAGGAGCCTCATCACCTGCCCCGCGGAAAGCACACACCTGGAGTGCAAATCAACATACCTTAGTTAGATAGCAATAAATTTTACGAAAAGAGCTTATTTTAAGAAAAAGGAGTATATACATGATTGAATTTCGTAATGTTTCTTTAACCTATCCAAATGGCCATCAAGGTTTGAAGAATGTGAATGTGAAAATTAACCCAGGTGAATTTATTGTTGTGGTCGGCTTATCTGGTGCAGGAAAGTCTACATTTATCCGTAGTATTAATCAATTGGTTAAACCTACTGATGGCGAACTTATCATCGACGGTAAAAACACATTGAAATATAAAGAAAGAGAACTTAAAGAAATGCGGAAAAATATCGGTATGATTTTCCAAAATTATAATTTAGTCAACCGCATGTCTGTCTTACGTAATGTTCTAACTGGTCGTTTAGGTCACACTAGTACAATTAGAAGCTTATTTGGCCTTTTTTCACAAGAAGATAAAGAATTAGCAATGAATAGCTTAAGTCGTGTCAATATTTCTGAAAAAGCTTATACTCGTGCCGATCAATTAAGTGGTGGTCAACAACAGCGTGTAAGTATTGCTCGTGCGCTAACACAACAGCCAAAATATATCCTTGCCGACGAGCCTGTTGCTAGCCTAGATCCTCCCACTTCACATATCGTGATGAAGGATTTAAAACGCATTAATCGTGAAGATGGCATTACAACCATAATTAATCTTCATTTTATCGATATGGCAATGGAATATGCGGATCGAATTATTGGAATGAGAGCTGGTGAAATCGTGTTTGATGGACCTGTATCAACAGTGACAGAAAAAACATTTGAACAGATTTATGGTCGTCCAATTAAAGAAGATGATTTACGTGGGAGTGATGATGAATAATGGCCAAAGTTCCTGAATCAAAGAAAACGATCGCCACTATTCCAATTGTTCCAATTCGTGCAAAAATTGTTATGTCAAATATTCTTTTTGTTGTCCTGGCTTTTTATTTTCTTTCAGCTTACGTTACACAAGCGTACCCTAACCGCTTTATACAAGGATTGCCAATTGCATTAGAATTTGTCTATAAGGATTTATTTCCACCAAATTGGGGTTATACAAATAAAGTGCTATCAAGTTTAGTTGAAACCTGGAATATCGCATTACTAGCTACAACGCTAGCGGCTATTTTCGCATTGCCATTAAGCTTTTTAGCATCATCAAATATTAATAAAAACGCAGTGCTTTATCAATTTATTCGTTTTTTTCTAAATATCATCCGCACAATTCCTGAGCTTATTTTAGCAGTTGTGCTAATTGCCTTTATCGGATTAGGTGCTCTTGCAGGTGTGGGTGCATTATTTATTTTTTCACTCGGAATTCTAGCTAAGTTAATTAGCGAGACAATTGAGGCGATTGACCCAAACCCACTCGAAGCCATCCGTGCAACAGGTGGGAATGTCATTCAGGTGATATGGTATGGTGTTATGCCACAACTATTACCTCATTACACTTCTTATTCATTGTATGTTTTAGAAATTAATGTTCGGGCTTCCGTTGTATTAGGATTTGTTGGTGCTGGTGGAATCGGATTAATTTTAAAACACCAACTAGCCCTTTTCAATTTTGCAAACGTGTCAACCATCGTTCTCATGACCTTTTTTGCAGTAACGATCATTGACTTTATCAGTAATAGAGTAAGGGAGAGATTAGTATAATGAGTAAAGCCAATCATCCTTTACATAAACCAAATAATACAAAACTTAAAATGCAATATGCACTTATTGGATTGATTATGTTTGTTCTCTACTATATCGCTTTAACCATGACTGATTTAACGTATCGAGGGTCATCTTTAAGTCCAGGTACTGTGTTTAAGCGATTATTTTGGGACCCATTCTTCAATCCCGATATACAGGCTAAAGTGCCAACCTATATCGGCTATATGGTAGAAACATTAGCGATTGCCTATGCTGGTACTTTAATTGCTGCCATCTTGGCTGTACCTTTCGGCTTTTTAGCTGCCCGTAATACTTCACGTGTACATCATGTAGGAAAAGGAATTCTTAATGGAATTCGTGCTTTCCCTGAGATTATGTTTGCGATTATCTTTGTTGCTTCTGTTGGTATGGGTCCATATGCAGGTGTTCTTGCTATTGGGATTAACTCTATCGGTATGTTAGGAAAACTTTATGCAGAAGTAATTGAGTCAATTGACATGAAGGTATTAGAAGCACTTAAAGCAGGTGGAGCCAATCGCTTACAAACCATTTGGTATGGCGTGATTCCACAGGTAATTCCGGAATTTTCATCCTATGCTATTTATCGATTTGAAATTGATGTTCGTTCATCAACAATTCTCGGTATTGTTGGTGCGGGTGGTATTGGAGCCCCATTAATTATCGCGTCGATGCAGCGTAATTGGGAAGCAGTAGGAATGATGCTCATCGTTATTATCGTTGTTGTTACAATCATTGATATTTTTAGTGCTCAAATACGTAAGCGAATTGTATAATATACAAAAAGGGGTTTCCATTTTACGGAAACTCCTTTTCTTTTTCCTAAGTCTATTTCCCTAGTACTCTATATCCTGGGAAATAACTATGTCGAAAAATGTTAACCTCAATATATTCTTTACAAATTATTCAAATTTTGAGTTATTATAAATATAAAACTATTTTATTAATCATTCATACAACAATGTAAATTTAGGAAAGGAAGACAATTATGTTAGCATCTGCTAAGCTTCAAAAACAAGTAGTTTCTTCTGAACAAAAAACGATGTACAATATTCTTTTCATTATCGGCCTATGTCATTTATTAAATGACTCGATTCAGGCCGTTATTCCAGCAATGTTCCCAATTTTAGAAAGATCCATGGGTCTATCATTTACTCAATTAGGTATTATTGCTTTTTCACTGAATATTGTATCATCTGTTCTACAGCCCGCAATTGGTTATGTAACGGATAAAAAACCGTTTCCTTATGCCCTTCCAATTGCATTGACTTTTACCTTTTTTGGAATTATCGCTCTTGCCTTTGCACCTTCATTCACCACGATTATTATTGCAGTTTTATGTATTGGTTTTGGATCGGCAATTTTTCATCCAGAAGGTTCCCGAGTGGCATATATGGCAGCTGGTAATCGTCGTGGATTAGCTCAATCGATTTATCAAGTGGGTGGAAACTCTGGTTCTGCACTGGGACCAGTTATTACAGCCTTAATATTAGTTCCACTTGGTCAATTTGGGGCGATTTGGTTTGCTATTGTTGCTGCAGTTGCAGTCGGTTTACTTTATTACATTGCACGTTGGTACTCAATGACATTAAAGAACCAATCTTCTGTACCAAAGAAAAAAAACACAGGAACTTCATCCGAAGTAAATTCAAAGGCTATAAAACTTGCACTTCTCATTATCGTTATTCTTGTATTTGCAAGATCATGGTACATATCTGCAATTACAAATTTTTATACCTTTTTTGTTATTTCTTCTTACGAATATTCAATACCGCAATCACAAATTTTTATTTTTATCTTTTTAGCATTTGGTGCGATTGGAACATTTTTTGGTGGCCCATTAGCTGATCGGTTTGGAAAGCGGAAAATCATGCTTTATTCGATGGTGGGCTCAGTTCCATTTACACTCTTCCTTCCTTTTGTAGGACCTTATACTGCATATATATTTGTCGCGCTAATTGGATTTATTTTAATGTCTAGCTTCTCGGTTTCTGTTGTCTATGCACAAGAACTACTGCCGGGTAAGATTGGAACAATGTCCGGATTAATTGTTGGTTTAGCCTTTGGGATGGGGGCAATCGGTTCTGTTGCTCTAGGTGTATTTATTGATATACTTGGATTATCGACAACCATTATTGCAATTGGTTTTCTACCTTTATTAGGACTATTAACTCTTCTATTACCATCAGATAAAAAATTACAAGAATGGTATGGATAATTGCAAGTTTATGAATCTCTAAACATCTGACTATTCAAGCTTAGGATATTATCTCCTAAGCTTGAGCTTTTTTATAAGAGTGCGGATTTTTGTGAATTTTTTCTGAAAACTCTAAAAAGTCTTCATCCTTTTCTATTACTTATCATATAATGGAGATAAGAAAATTGAATAAAAGGAGTGGTGAAAATGTATGCGCTTTCAAATCACCGTGATTTTTACCAAAAGCCTTTAATCTCCATCAAAGAAACTGACTACGAATATATGAATAACTTACCTGAAATAACCCACTGGTTAATTGCATTACAAGGATTTGAAGGTAAACAAACGACAAGATGGACCTGGAAGGTCATTGTTTATACAACTAATGACCGGCACATAGTGGATTATAATCATCCATTGTATGTATCCGACGACATCAATTGCTTCCATAAGGCCTGTGATTATGCCAAAGAATTAGAAATAAAATGTAAAAACGATGAATTCACATCGTACCTACCTCAATTAAAAATAGCTTCTTTATAAATAAATTTTTCTCCCTCGCTTTACCTTTTTTTTACCTTCCTTTGTGAAACAATATACAGACCTACCTTACCCAATAAAAGAACAATAAAGATTGACAAATGAATAAGTCACCTGCCAATCTTTGATTTCATTATGCTAGTCGAAAAACGATCCCGTGGCCTCCCTTCGGATATTCCCATTTAATATTTTGATAAGGACACCCAATTCGGCAGCTACCACATTCATGACAGCCTTCATACCCAACATGCATTCGTATATTTTCCCATTTATATACTTCAGCTGGACAGAAAATTGTACAGATTTTATCTGGACATTTTGTTAAACAAATATCATGATCTAGAACAGTTAAATGAGACTTTGTATCAGCTTTAAATCGGACAAGATACTGCTTTTCTTCAATACTCTTCGTCATTATTTCATCACCTTCCATGCTCGATACATATCTTGTATAACTCGAAACGTACCTTTTTCTCCAGTGAAAGAACGAATAATTTCTCTTTGCTTATCTTTTTTTGGAACACCATCTACTGTAAAAAATTTACTCATTGCTTTATTCATCATAGGAATATACTGCTGAAAATATTGTGGGTACTCTTCAAAGGTATGTGCAGCATCCTTATATTTTTTTAGGTCCTTTCCTATGAAGCTATCATAGATAGTTTTACGGTATATACTTAACGTCGCTTCATCATAATTCCCTATTTCCTTTGCTTGTAATATCGCCTCAGCTGCCATCTTTCCAGAAGCCATAGCCATATTTGAACCCTCACGATGAATTGCATTTACAAGTTGTGCAGCATCTCCAACAACAATAACACCATTCCCCACTAACTTTGGAATAGAATGATACCCTCCTTCTGGAATTAAATGAGCTAGGTATTCTACAGGCTCTCCTCCATCAACATAGGGCTTTACCATCGGGTGGTTCTTTAAGTATTCTAATAGTTCATAAGGTTTAATTTTTGCCTTTATCATACTCGAGAGTGTCGTTCCTACACCAATATTAATACTATCTTTATTTGTATAGATAAAGGCTGTACCTAAATTCCCCTTTGTAGAATCACCAAATATTTCAACTGTGCATCCTTGATTATCCTCTAAATTAAAACGTGCATTAATGGTTTCCTTTGGAAGGTTAATTACTTCCATTACAGTTAATGCGACTTCATGTGGTTTAAATTCCTGATGAAACCCAAGTTGTTTTGATAACAAGGAATTTACCCCATCTGCTAGTACGACAACATCCGCATAAACCTCTCCATCGGGTCGGTCGGTTCGTACCCCTATCACTTTTCCATCTTCAACAATGCACTCGGTTACCACCGTTTCATTAATTAAGAGTGCTCCTTGTTCTACAGCTTTACTCGCGAACCATTGATCAAATTTTGCCCGTAATACTGTGAAATTGTTATAGGGTTCTTTCCCCCATTCAAGCCCTTTATAACCAAATGTCACCATCGATTCCTTATCCATAACCCAAAATCGCTGTTCAATAACCGGCCTTTCTAATGGGGCATCCTTCCAAAATTCTGGAATGATTTCCTCCATTTGTTTTCGATATAATACTCCCCCCATTACATTTTTACTTCCTGGGTACTCCCCTCGCTCAAGAAGAAGCACATTCAACCCATTTTTAGCACATGTATATGCACAAGCGGTACCTGCTGGTCCTGCTCCAACGACTATCACATCAAACTTTTCAGACATAGGAGATTTCACCGCCTCTTTCGTTTCTAATTGTTCGAAACTGTTCAATTAGTCTTGGTACGATTTCAACTACATCCCCAACAATTCCATAAGTTGCCACATCAAATATTGGCGCATTTGGGTCCTTATTTATTGCGATAATAAGCTCTGAATTCTTCATCCCTACTACGTGTTGAATCGCGCCAGAAAGCCCAATGGCAAAGTAAATCTTTGGTGTTACTGTCTCACCTGTTTGACCTACTTGATGCTCATGACCAATCCATCCAGCCTCCACAACATCTCTTGTCGCACCAACAGTCGCACCTAAGACATCGGCTAATTCATGTATAAGCCCAAATCCTTTTTCATCTCCTAAGCCCTTACCGCCACAAACAATAATATGAGCTTCAGCTAAATTCACCTTTTTATTTACATCTTTTACAATCTTCAAAACTTTTGTTCTAACATCTTCTTCCTGAATGTCGATTGTTTCTTCAATAATCTTTCCTGGTCGACCAACCTCCCTTGTTAACGCTTTCATAACTTTCGGACGTACAGTGGCCATTTGTGGTCGATGCTTCTTACAAAGTATAGTAGCCATAATATTCCCACCAAATGCAGGTCGGCTTGCCTCTAATAACCTTGTTTCTACTTCGACATCTAACATCGTTGTATCTGCTGTTAAACCTGTACTAAGGTCAGTCGCTACCGCACTTGCTAGATCCTTTCCATTCGGTGTCGCTCCATATAGGAATATTTCTGGTTTATAAAGCTGACAAAGTCTATTCACACCACTCATATAGGTTTCTGTCCGATACTTTTCTAATACCTTATGATCAATGAGATATACTTGATCCGCTCCAAACTCAAAGATATCTGTTGTTAGATGCTTAACATTACTTCCTAAAAGGACACCTGATAATGGTACATCAAGTTTATTTGCTAGTTTTCTACCAGCTCCTAACAGTTCAAGTGATACTGATTCAATCTTCCCCTCACTCTGTTCGATATACACCCATACTCCACGATGATTTTCAAACATGGATGCCCCTCCTTTTCTTTCGCTCTAACTTCATTTTTCAAAAAGCTCTCGTTTTTCTAAAAGAAGATTAATTACCTGTGAAACTTGTTCATCCGGTGTACCTTCTATCACTTTTCCACCTTCTAATTTGGGCGGAGAAAACATTTTCCCAACTATGGTTGGAGAGCCTTTTAGTCCTAACTGTTTTCGATCAACATTTTCAAAATCATTCACACTCCAAATGATTGGCTCATATCTTGCAGCCCTAATCATATTTGGAAGTGGTGCATACTCAACTTTATTTACTTCTTTTTCGACCGTAAGTAAGCATGGCATTTGTGCCTGAATTAATTCATACCCACCTGTTATTTTTCTTTTGACGATAATCTTTTTTTCTTTCGAGTTGATTTCAACAATCTCAATCACATTTGTGATAGGTGGAATATCTAACCGCCTTGCAATTCCTGGACCAACCTGTCCTGTATCTCCATCAATGGCATGTTTTCCACAGATGATAATATCGATTGGTTTTTCCTTTGCAATTTTATCTAAAGCTTTAGATAACGCATAACTAGTGGCCAATGTATCCGCCCCGGCAAATGCTCTATCTGTTATTAGATAACCTTGATTTGCTCCAATTTCGATACTTTTTTTAATGACAGCAACAGCCTGTGGTGGACCCATCGATAATACAGAAATTTCTCCTTGATATCTCTTTGTTATATTGGCCGCTTCTTGGACCGCATGAGAATCATAGGGATTTAATATAGCAGGTGCACTACGCCGATCTAAGGTGTTTGTTTTAGGATTAATTTTAATAATCTTTGTATCAGGGACCTGCTTCACACATACGACAATATGCATTCCATTTCCTCACTTTCTACTTTAGATTATCTATTAACGCTACAATAAACAGCGCTAAAACCAATATTCAACCCTCAACCGTTGTGAAGTAGTTCACAAGCAATACATACTATTACCTATATATGTACAAAATCCTATAATTAGCACATTGAAAAATTCTTTGTCTATAAAACTAAAAAGAATTGAAAACAAATAGCAGGAAATACGTAACTTGTATTCCTGCTGAATATCATAATATGGTATATGTCATATTTTTCAAAAAAATGAAGTAAGATGTATAGATAATCTTTATTACTTATGATAATTATATATGATTATTGCTTTAAATATTGTAAAATGGATAAAAATTAACTAATTTGACACAAGGAGAACTTTCTATGCAGGAAATGCTTATCGGATCAACATTATCAGCACTTTCAACAGGTTTAGGTGCAATCCCCGTGCTTTTTTTGCGTAAAACTTTAACACACAGGTGGCGCGATATATTACTCGCTTTTACTGCTGGAATTATGATGGCTGCATCGATGCTTAGTTTAATTCCGGAAGCACTTGTTTACGGAGGTTTCATCCAATTAGCGATTGGACTTTTGTTGGGAGTTGTCGTTCTTACTGTGATGGAGCAATTGATTCCACACATTGACCTTCAACATTCTAAAAGTGGAATTCAATTTGATGAAAAAGCAATGCTGATCATTGCAGCAATCACCTTACATAACCTCCCTGAAGGACTTTCTGTCGGTGTTAGTTATGCATCAGACGCTGCAGAAACCGGAAACTTAATTGCTTTTGCAATTGGGTTTCAAAATGCCCCAGAAGGGTTTCTAGTCGCACTTTTTTTGTATAACCAAAACATATCAAAAATTAAAGCTTTTTTAATTGCTACGTTAACAGGTGCTGTAGAAATCGTTACTGCTCTTTTTGGTTATTATTTAACTACATATGTAACTGCACTCGTACCATATGGATTAGCTTTTGCAGCTGGCGCAATGCTCTTTATCATATATAAAGAACTTATTCCTGAGAGTCATGGTGATGGGAATGAGCGCAACGCAACGTATTCATTTATTATCGGACTACTATTTATGATCTTTATTATTGAAATCTTTTAATTTTTGACCGCTGCATTTTGTAGCGGTTATTTTTTTATAAATTATAGAGATTGTACCTTATGCCATAGAAGAAAAGAATCGTTTGCTTCATATATTTCTGAAAAGAAATACAGTCAGTTCTTTTATAGGATAATTTTTGATATTGAATGATCAGCTCGTCTAATTCTTGGCTAACTTTAATCGTTCTTTCACTTGTGAACCCTTCGATTTCCGCAACAGAAATCATTTCAATACGCTTACTGCTTATATTCTTTAATAATTTCTCCGAATGGTCACTCTTAACAAATGTCATGTTTTCATCCCCTTTAATCCCAACCAAAAAATACTCACCTGAGCATTATGACAAATTCAACTATTAAAGTAAATAGATTCGCAATATTAGACATTTTTCTTCAAAAAAAATGTGTCGTTCTATTAATATTTTTCGTAAACTGTATATTTCTTATATTTCCCACCTTTTTTCAAAGAAAAAACAAATGACATTTTTCCTAAAAAGGGATACGATGTTTTTATGTTTATTTCGTTACTCGTATTTTTTTGGAGGAATTTTATGCAGTCTAAATATTATGGATTATTACTTTTTACTAGTCTTTTATGGGGTGGAAACTTCGTTGCTGGTAAATTTCTAGTAAATCATGCTTCTCCACTGTTACTGACGGAGCTTAGATGGTTAATTGCGGTACTTTGTTTAATACCACTTGTCCTTTATTTTGATCGTTCTTTGCGTTTTCCTAAAGAGGCACTTTTTCCTTTAATACTTATGGGATTAACTGGTGTGGTATTATTTAATGCCTTAATGTTTATTGCCCTAATGTATACAACAGCTGATAATGTAGGTTTACTTTCAACATTAAATCCAATTTCAATTGCAATTGCGTCCTACTTTTTCTTCCGTGAAAAGTTAACAGCTTCTCAATTCTTTGCTATGACCGTATCATTTGTAGGAATTTTAACTGTGATTTCTCATGGTGAAATCCAGAGAATTATCAATTTCCATTTTAATATCGGGGATTTATTTATGTTAGGCGCAGTTGCAATTTGGGGGTTATATTCAGTTATTGCTAAGAAAGCGATGAAATATGTATCCCCCTATAAAGCTACACTTTGGTCAGGGATTTTTGGAGTCATTATGATCATACCTTTTGTTTCAAGAGATTACACCATTGTCTCTCCAACTCCTTCATTTTGGATTGCTTTAGTTTATTCTGCAATTGGAGCAACAGTTCTGGCTATGATCTTCTGGAATATTGGTGTTCAAAAGGTAGGAGGTACAAGATCAGGGATGTTTTTAAATTTCAATCCTATCTTCACTGCCATCCTTGCTTTTATTTTTCTAGATGAAAAGCTAACTCTATCTCAATTTATCGGAAGTATTATTGTTATATTCGGTGTCTATTTGTTTACCGTTCGAAAAGAAATTTCTATTAAACTTTCAAAAAATGAAAAGATTGAAAAAGGAATCTCATAGACGAGATTCCTTTTTTAATTATGGGTGTTTTCGTGAACTTTGTTGCTATTTAACTAAGGTATGTTGATTTGCACTCCAGGTGTGTGCTTTCCGCGGGGCAGGTGAGGAGCCTCCTCGTGCCTGCGGGGTCTCATCCTTCCTGCAGATCCCGCAGGAGTCACACACCTTCCGTTCCAATCAACATGCCCCCTCTAATTAAAGTTAATTCGTTTAAAAAACAACAATCTTTTAGAAAACAGCCTTTATTATTGATTGATTTTATCTACATGTGTTACCCTAAATTCCTTTTCTTCAAGCTTTTGAACAATCTTATCCACTTTGTCTTTCGTTAATTCTGGAGGTAAATTTAAAATGATTCTTCTTAAATATTTTTCACCATTATCAAGCGTTAACAAGCCACCAATATTTATATCTTTAATAAGTGAGACAAGGTCCTTTATTGCACCCTTATGCTCAATTGTAGCAATTGTCAGTGTATAACCACCTGTTTTCAGTCCAAACGAGTCTTCGAGAACATCCATTACATTTGCATGTGTAATAATTCCCATAAACTCTTTTTCCTCATTTAAAACAGCGATAAAAGGTAGTCTTTTTATTGTTAAAAATGCTTTATAAAAAGAGTCTTCTTCAAAAATATAAGCATCCTGATTTTTTATTAAGGAGTGAATTGGATCCGTTTCAACACCCTTTTTTTCATATAGGTATTCTAAAAGATGGACTTTATAGATAAGTCCCACGAAATCCACACCGTTTTTTGCTAATACTGGTATTGATCGATAACCCGATTGTTTCAAATACTCATACGCCTGTCCTACGGTGAAACCATCATGTATGCTCTTAACATCAGACTTTCCGACAAAATTATAACGTATTTTCATTCTCCACTCCTCCTCACCTTATATTTATATACTACCTTATATTAATAAAAATGTAGATACAAAATGTTCCAGTATTTGAAATATTTATATATTCTAATAACATAAAAAACCCCTATATAAAATATAGGGACTTTGTTAACATGATATTATTTTACAAATTCTTTATCTTCGTAAGGATGTGCTACCCAGCCTTCTGTTTCAATAAATAAACGAACAGCAACCACTTGGCGGTCTTCCATTAATGTAAAGAAATGTGGAGTATTTACAGGAACTGAGATTACATCCCCAGCCTCCAATTCAACATCAAAGTAACCTGTTTCTCCGTTTCCTTTTATAATAAATATACCATGTCCTGCAGTAATGGCACGAACTTCATCCTCTGTGTGTACATGGACTTGTTCGAATTTCTTTAGTAGCTCTTCGATATTTGGAGTAGCATCGGATAATGCTACTACATCCCAGTTTTGGTAACCATTACGCTCTGCTAATGACTTAATATCATCTTCAAAAGTAGCAAGGACTTGATTTTTTTGCTCATCATTTAGTTGAAAATTGTCACGTAGATCTTCTGGTAATTTTGTCATATCCCAATGCTCGTATAATACACCTTGCTCTTCTAAAAACTTTGCAACATTATCTTGTCCTTCAATCCGTTCTTCTGTGTTTCTAATTCGAATATTTGCCATTATTTACTCCTCCAATTTCATCATAATTTATATCAATATTAAGCCAAAATAGGCTTTAAACTTAAAAGCTTTAAGTGGTAACTGAATAAAAACTCATAAGCTTCTAAGTGTTTCTTTGTTTCAAAAGCATTTTTCGCCCAAACCGTAATCCCATGGTTTCGAATTAAAACAGCCCCAAAATCATTCTTAATATGGGTTGAGAATTCCTCAGCAAGTGTTGGGATATGCGCATGGTTCTTAATAATCGGGATTCGTATTTCAGCATCTTCTTCCCAAATCCCTAATGCTTTAATAATTTCTTGCCCTTTAAAAACGATTTCCCCCTGGTCACCATATATTTCCGAAATGACGTTATTATCGATGGTATGAATATGAAGACTGCATCCAGCATTTGTTTGATTATAAATTTGCACGTGCAGCAGTGTCTCTGCACTTGGCTTTAGCGACGTATCCTCAGCTGGTTCTCCATTTTGATCTACTAACAAAAAATCCTCATCTGTTCTTTTTCTTTTGTCTTTCCCGCTTGCTGAAACGAGAAATGTAAGTGGAGAATTTCCTACTTTAATTGAAACATTCCCACTTGTTCCAAAGAACCAATCTCTTACTGCAAGTTCATCTTTAATATCAGCTAGTTCGTTCCAACGTTTTATATATAAACTCATTCATTTACCACTCCATATTCCTTCTCCAAAATATCAATCACATCATAAAAGGTTGAAAATGAATGATGTTTTATTCCGAGTTCTACGCACTTCTCTACTAAAAAATCGCGTGCAATGACACCATTTGCCAATTTAGCAGCTTGTAAATCTGTAATTGAATCACCGATCACAATGTTGTAATCATCAGCATTTGTAAGCTTACGAATAAGAGATGGCTTGCAACAGCCACAACCATTTGTACATTGATCATCACAAGAATGTGGCCACAAAATCCGAATAAAATCATCGGTAAAATCAGACTTATTACAGTAAATCTGATCCTCTTCCACTAAGCCATGTAGAAGTGGTTTAACAAAAAAATCAATTCCCCCACTCACAATATAGAGTGGTATATTATGATCTTTTGTAAATTGAATGAAATCTTTAAAGCCGTCTCTAATCACAGCATGCTCCGTGATATAATTTGTAATATCAGCTTTCCAAGAAGTAGGAAGAAGTGAAAATAATTTCCCTACTCCTTCTTCAATGGTGATGTTTTGTCCTAAAATATCGTCCTTTATCTGTTCCCATTCTGATGGAGCAAACTTTTTCATAATGGCAATAATGTTATCCGTGTTTGTAATCGTTCCATCAAAATCACAAAAAATTTTTAATTGGTTCTTCATTTTATCTCCCCAACTTCAACAACACCCCATAAATCAAGTGCTTTTTTCAGTTCAGGGCTATCTTCTGCAGCCTTTGCAAGCGACTTTCCTTTTAGAACTCCATCAACCGCATCACGGAATGCTTTTCCACCACCAACAGCACCGTCTGGATGTCCGTGAACACCACCACCAGCATTGATGATACTGTCTGTACCAAAATCGTTAATTAATAAAGCAACTAAACCGGGATGGATTCCAGCAGATGGGACTGGGAACACTGACTTATATTGCTCGTCTTCTTTTGTTAATTCAGCGGCAATTGCTAATGTATGCTCTCTATCCATTGCTACACTTCCATATGGCGAAGGATATAGAACAAGGTCAGCTCCAGCTAGTCTAAGTAGTTTGCCTAATAAAAGTGGATTCGATATTCCATAAAACTCTGATGGAGTTAGTGCACCACTTACTGCTGGATGAGCCATGATTGGTATCTTTAAATCTGGATCTTCGCTTATACTGTGAAGAACATCTAATCCATAAGCAAATACATTAAATAATAATAAATCTGCTCCAAGTTCAACTGCTTTTCTTGCCTTTTCTTTTAACTCGCTCGTTCTTCCAGTTAAGTTGACAGCATACAATGCCCGATGACCAGTTTCTTCAAAAACTTCTTCTAATACCTTTTTCCCCTCTACTACTCTTATTTCAAACGGAGTTAATTCATTTTCAAAAAGAATCTCATCATCTTTTATCACGTCAACACCACCAAGTGCTTGCTCACGTAATTGTTCTTTTAAGTATGTGATATCACGGCCAATAACACCTTTAAAGATACTCATAACTAGTGGCCGATTATACACACCTGTTTTTTCACGTATTCCCTCAATTCCATATTTTGGCCCTGGAAATTTACGTTTTACCTCTTTAGAAAACTCTAAATCCAGTAATTTTATTTCACCATCAAGTGATAATTTACCAAACACTGTTGTTAGGATTGCAGGAATGTCTGGACTAAAGTTTACACTTGGATACGAAATTTTAATCAAACCTCGTGTTACCTTTTCCCCAAAATATTGATTTACTCTTTCATCCTGAGGCAGTTCCTCAATCGATACTACCGATCCTTTATGCTTTTTTAATTGTTCCTGTTCTAATGTTGGTAAGTCAGTCCAAGAACCCACCGTTAATCCAAGGGCAATTCCTTCCGCCTTCTTATTTAAATTTCCATTTGAATCATGAATTAGGTATGTAGCTATAACGTGACTCATTCTATGTACCTCATTTCAATAAAGTCATTCACTTAGGCATTATCTCACAATTTTGTGATTCTATGTAAATGGTCTAAAATATTTGTCCAATATATACCACTTAAAAGCTAAAACCTCTTCCTAAGAAGAGGTTAGTATTATTTAAAAAATCTGTCAATATCTTTTTAAACCAGCTAAAACAAGTTAAGGGCCTTAATTCTTTGTGCTGCTTCACGTAATCTTTCCTCACTTGTTAAAAGCCCAACACGCACATATCCCTCTCCATAGCTCCCAAAACCAATTCCTGGGGCCACCACGACATGTGCTTTTTCAAGCAAAAGATCGGCAAAGCTTTCAGACGTATATCCATTTGGAACTTTTAACCAAGCAAAGAATGATCCCGCTGGAGAAGTAACATTCCAACCGATGTCTTTTAGCTCTTGAATAAATGTATTTCTTCTACTTTCATATAGATTAACAAGATTATTCACACAGTCCTGTGATTCTAATAATGCTGTTGCAGCGGCCTCTTGAATGGCCCCAAATAAACTAACAAACAAATGATCCTGTAATAAATTTATAGCCTCAATAACACTTTCATTTCCTACAGCAAATCCGACACGCCAGCCTGCCATGTTATAGGTTTTAGAAAGAGTATAAATTTCGATTCCAACTTCTTTAGCACCTTTGGTTTGGAGGAAACTCGTTGGTTTTTTTCCATCAAATCCAACTGCTCCATAGGCAAAATCATGAATAACACAAATATCATTTTTGATTGCAAAATCTACGGTTTCCTCAAAAAACTCCCTTGTTGCAATTGCCCCTGTCGGATTGTTCGGATAGTTTAAAAGCATGATTTTCGCTTTTTGCGCGATTTCATTCGCTACTTTAGAATAGTCTGGTAAAAATGCATTCTCCTCCAGCAATGGCATATACTCCATTACTCCTCGTGCTAATTCAATTCCTGACCAATAATCAGGGTAACCTGGGTCTGGAACAAGGGCGATATCACCAGGGTTCATCAAGCACTGTGGTATTTCAACAAGTCCAGCTTTTCCACCAAAAAGAATCGCAACTTCCTTCTCAGGATTTAACTCTACCCCATACTCTCTTTTATAAAAAGCAGCGATTGCTTCCTTTAAAAATGGTTGTCCTCGAAAGGGAGAATATTTATGATATACTGGTTCTTCCGCGGCCATCTGTAATGAAGAAACGATATGTGATGGTGTTGGTTGATCTGGATTACCCTGACCAAGATTAATCACATCATGCCCTTGTGCAACTACTCGTGCAACCTTACTCACTAGAGATGCAAAAAATTGTTTTGGTAATCTTTGTAATAGTTCAGATTGCTCAAATTGCTTCATCATATACACCTTCTCAAAAATTTCTTGAAATTCTAGTCACAAATCATATATTGTTAATAACAACTTGTAAAGAAAAATTTTTTTAAGGAGTAACTCAATGAACCTAAAAATCGCATGCATTCAACTTGATATAGCTTTTGGCAATCCAACTAAAAATATGAATTCTGTTCAAACGAAAATAAACGAAGTGATGTCACAAAATCCTGATGTTATTCTTTTACCTGAATTATGGACCACTGGTTATGATTTAACGAGGCTTGATGAGATAGCCGATATCGATGGAAAAACAACAATTGATTTTATAAGTCAACTTGCCAGCAAACATAATGTTAATATCATAGCCGGTTCTGTTGCAAAGAAAACAGCAGAAGGTGTAACGAATACAATGTTTGTCTTTAACCGTAGTGGCCAGTGTATAGGCGAATATAGTAAATTACATTTATTTCAGCTAATGGATGAACATCATTTTTTACAACCAGGTGCACAAAAAGGCCTTTTTGAAATTGAAGATGTTAAATCAGCAGGAATGATTTGCTATGATATCCGTTTTCCTGAATGGATTCGCTCACATACGACAAATGGGGCTGAAATTATTTTCGTTGTAGCGGAATGGCCTCTTCCAAGGCTTGCACATTGGCGAGCATTACTGATTAGTAGAGCAATCGAAAATCAATGCTATGTTGTGGCTTGTAATCGTGCTGGTGTAGATCCAAATAATACATTTGCTGGCCATTCAATAATCATTGATCCATGGGGAGAAATTATCGCAGAAGCAGATACAAACGAGACTACTCTATTAGGAAATATTAATATCCAAAAAGTTCAAGAAGTTCGGAAGCAAATCCCAATTTTTCAAGATCGTCGTCCAACATTCTATCAGTAATTTTAGATTAGTTAATTTAAATATAATCTTCAGAAAAATATTGACAAAATCATGACTTCCTTGATATTATTCTCATCAAGTGAAAATAATCGTAACACTAATTTTATATGTTCTCTTATCAAGAGTAGGCAGAGGGATTTGGCCCGATGAAGCCCAGCAACCGACCGTAATACCATCGTGAGATGGGGCGCATGTTTGAAATGAGCCGAAAATATGTAAGGCACGGTGCTAATTCCAACAGAAAGATACCTTCTTTCTGGCAGATAAGAGGGGAGAAGTAAAAACTTCAAGCCTCTTTCGAAATCTGGAAAGAGGCTTTTCTATATTTTCTTGAATGATTCATAGAAAAGCCTCTAAATTGGAACACTAATTTAACATTTGGAGGTATTCACATGTCAATCTCAACTAAATCTGTATACAAACCTTTAACGAACGCAACCGCCATTGCTCTTGCACAAAGATTAGAAATCTTTGAAACTGGTGCGGCACTATCATCGCGAGAAATTGGTGACGGAAACTTAAACCTTGTTTTTCATATTGTTGATGAGACAACAAAGAACGGAATTATTATCAAGCAAGCACTTCCATATGCGAAAGTAGTTGGTGAAAGCTGGCCACTCACATTGAAAAGAGCAACTATTGAAAGCAATTCTTTACTTATCAATGCGGATTACGTACCGGACCTTGTACCTAAAGTGTACTATACTGACGAAACATTAGCGGTAACAGTGATGGAGGATTTATCCCATTTGCAAATCTCTAGAGCTGGTTTAATTCAGGGTAAAACGTTCCCCTTGCTTTCCGAACATATTGGAAGATATATGGCTAGAACACTATTTTATACATCAGATTTTGCACTAGATCAGAAAAAGAAAAAAGATTTAGTACAGAAATTTATTAATCCTGATTTATGTAAAATCACTGAAGATCTTGTTTTTACCGATCCTTTTTTCGATCATGAAACGAATGACTATGAATCTGAACTTCAATCAGATGTTGATAAAATCTGGAATAATCATGAATTAAAATTAGAAGTAGCTAAACTAAAACAAAAGTTCTTAACACAAGCTGATGCTCTCGTTCATGGCGATCTTCATACTGGTAGTATTTTTGCAAGCGACACCGAAACAAAGGTAATTGATCCGGAGTTTGCTTATTATGGCCCGTTTGGTTTTGATATAGGTCAATTTATCGCAAACCTATTACTTAATGCAATTTCAAGGCAAGAAAATCAACAGCCGTTATTTGACCATATTGATCGTACATGGGAGGTATTTACCTCTACCTTTTCATCTTTATGGAAAGAAGATAGTTTAGAAGTGTTCACAAATGTTAATGGATACCTCGAGCATGTCCTTAAACAAGCCTTTGAAGATGCAATCGGATTTGCCGGCTGTGAATTAATTCGCAGAACCATTGGCCTTGCTCATGTTGCCGACCTTGATGGAATTTCTTCAGAGGAGAAAAAAATAGCCTCAAAACGACATGCATTAGCTCTAGGTACACAACTAATATTAAATCGTACGACCATAACAGAGACTAAACAGATAAAGGAATATTTTCAAACTACTTTGTAATAAAGGACGGGACATAATATGATACAACAAACACTTACTGTACCACGTTCAGTTGAATGGAAGGGAACATATCTATCTATTCTTGACCAAACAAAATTACCACTAATTACTGAATTTATCGACTTAAAAACAATAGAAGATGTTTGGGATAGTATCCTTGCATTAAAAGTAAGAGGAGCACCTGCAATTGGGATTACAGCGGCTTTCGGACTAGCAATGGCTGCAAAAGCTTATTCCTTTGATTCAGTCGACGAGTTCAAAACACAGCTTAAAAAGGATCGTGATTATTTAGCAAACTCTAGGCCTACCGCTGTGAATTTATTTTGGGCTTTAGATCGATTAGTCGTTAGTGTGCAGAATGCTAAAACTGTAAATGAAGCTAAACAGCTAATTGAACAAGAAGCGATAAAAATACAAAATGAAGATGAGGAAGTTTGTAAACAAATCGGGGAGCATGCACTCACGCTTTTTAAAAATCATGATAAGATTTTAACAATTTGTAATGCAGGTTCAATCGCAACTGCTCGATATGGAACGGCCTTAGCCCCATTCCATTTAGCTAGTGAAAGAGGGATTTCTCTTAAAGTCTATGCATCGGAGACTCGTCCATTATTACAGGGCTCAAGGCTTACAACATGGGAGCTTTTACAATCTGGTGTAGATGTGACATTAATAACAGATAATATGGCTGCCCATACAATGGATTCAAAGAAAATTAATGCAGTAATCGTTGGTGCTGATCGTATTACTGCAAATGGTGACGCTGCTAATAAAATAGGCACCCTAGGTTTAGCCCTACTTGCCAAGGCATATAATATCCCGTTCTATGTAGCTGCCCCACTTTCCACCTTTGATATTAGCTTACAAACAGGAAGAGATATTCCAATTGAGGAACGCAAAGAGGAAGAGGTCACACATCTTAATGGACACCGTGTGGCACCTGAAGGAGTAAAGGTCTATAATCCTGCCTTTGACGTAACGCCAAATCACTTAATTACTGCGATTATTACAGAAAAAGGCATCCTAAAAGGAGATTTAGAGAAAGAAATTCATTCTCTTTTTTACTAAAATATGAAAAAACAGTATCCCATTTTTTAAGTGGAATACTGTTTTTTTTATAATTTAAATCTTGCTATCATATGATCTAAGTTGTTTGCAAGCTCAGCTAATGATTCAGCATGGTCGGAAATTTGTTCCATTGAACTATTTGATTGCTGAACAGAAGCCGAGGTTTGTTCAATTCCTGCAGCAGATTCTTCTGAAACTGAAGCGATATTCTCAATCGAGGAATTAATCTCAACCGTACTGTCTGTCACTTCTAAAAGGTGATTTGAGATGATCTGAATGTTCTCAACCATTTTAGAAACACTCATATGTATATCCTTAAACGTTTGACCTGTACCTTCAATGACCTCCGTTCCAATCTCAACTTCTTTGTATCCAGATAATAACGAGTCAGCAACATTTTGCGATTCATTCTGGATATTTCCTACAATCTCTGTAATATCTGCAACAGAATCTCCAACCTGGACAGCTAGCTTTCGAACTTCATCTGCTACGACAGCAAATCCTCTTCCATGTTCCCCTGCTCTTGCTGCTTCAATGGCTGCATTTAAAGCAAGAAGGTTCGTTTGATCAGCGATATCACGAATGACTTTCACCAATGTAGATATTTGCTTTGTTTGTGTCTCTAACCCTGTAACTTTATCTACAGAAGATTTCATAATCGTATTGATTTTCGTCATTTGATCTGTCGAATGGTTCATAAGTTCATTGCCCTTTTGAGTCATTTCTAATACTTGTAAGGATGAACTCGTTATGTTTTGACCGTTGCTATTGGCAACTTTAATTCGATTCGTATAGGTTTCCATTAATTCAGATAAATAAGATGAAGTATTTGCTTGTTCTTCAGCACCAGTTGATAACTCTTGCATGGTTGAAGCCACCTGCTGACTAGCGGCCTTTATTTCATTCGAAGAAATAGTTAAAATCTGACTACGTTCAGATACTTGTCCTGACACAGTCGAAATTTCTTTGATCATGGTTTGTAAATTCTCACGCATGGTATTAACTGCCTGACTTAATGCGGCAATTTCGTTATTTCCTTTAAACTTAATTACATCAACATTTAAGTTACCTTCAGCAATATGATTGGAAACATCGATTAATTTATTAAACTGTGTACGAATTTGACGTCCAATAATAACCATACTGGCGATTCCAATCAGAGAAGATAAAATAATTGAAGCAATGAGTACCGTTACAGTAGCTCCCATTTTACTTGTGGCTGAATCTATTGATTCAGTACTATGTTGTTTTAAATCGTTCCTCAGTTCTGTTAGCAATTCTAAATTTAAACCAATAAGCTCATCGGCTTGACTACTGTACTTCATACTATCTATCTTTTGCTGTCCTTTAACAGATGGTATGATATTCTCTTCAAATAATCTCACCAGTGCTTCTTCGTTTTCCAGAACACTATGATAAAGACCTTTCTTATGATCTGTAGTCATTGCTGGTTCAAGTAGTTCTGCTAATTCACTAAATTCTGCACGCTTTTCTTTAATCGCATTTAAATGCCGGATATTATTCGATTGTATATACAATCGAATTTCACTCCCTAACTGTTGAAAGGTTGCCGCCATTTCAGTTATGACAATCGCGTTCTCACCATCACTTTCAACCGCACTCATTTCTTTTTGTATCGACGCTAATTGGAAAAAGATAATGACAGCAGAAATTACGAATAATCCAGTCGCGATTGAAAATGCTACCGCGTATTTTTGTCCAATCTTTCTATCATTCCAGCTGTCTAATTTAGGTATAATTTTATCCATACTTAAGGTTAAACCGCTGTTTCCCGATCGCATTATTTTCATATTCTTTATTGATTTCCATGTCTTTTTCATGTACTTCCTCCTTGATGATTCTTTCCCACTTCTTATATCGGAGACCAAAAGAGATAATTTAAGTCAAAAAAAGAGAAAAGCAGACAAAATTCTAAAATGTCTGCTTTTTGAGTCTATTTAATTATAGAACTGGATGTTCATGTCTTGCTTTTAGGCGCAGCCATCTACGCTCTATTTCCTTTTCAAATTCTTGTAACATTGGTTTATTATGTTCTTTCAATAAATGTTTTGATTTCCCCATATACTTTAGCCAATCCGAAACAGGAATTCGTTTATTCTTAGCCTCCGGGTCATATGTGATTGTTGTTTCCCCTTGCTCAATTTCATAGAGAGGGAAAAAGCAAGAGTCTACTGCAGCCTTCATAATGGTTTCACCATAGCGTTCCTCTGATTTCCAATTTAGAGGGCAAGTAATTAGAATTTTTCCATACACTGTTCCAACATTTTGGGCATACCATTGTGCTTTTGCTGCTTTTTTAATTAAATCTTGAGGAAAGGCTTCTGTTCCTGTAAATACATAAGGAATATTGGTTGATGCCATAATTTGTGCTGTGTCCTTATGATGAAATGCCTTACCCTGTTGAGCTTTTCCAACCCCTGTTGTACTTGTCATATGACCCATTGGCGTAGAATAGGACATCTGTGATCCAGTATTCATATATCCTTCGTTATCATACTCTAACATGATGAGTTTATGATTTCTTAAGGCGGTTCCAATTGCCGAACCCATTCCTATATCCATACCACCATCGCCTGTGACCATCACAAAGGTTACATCATCTGAAACATCAATCTCTCCCCGTTTTTTCATTTCAAAAAAGGCTTCAGCAGTCCCAGATAATGTGGCTGGTCCGTTTTGAAATAGATTATGGATCATCGTTTGTTTATGGGAACTGAAAGGATACGAGGTTGTGACAACATAAGCACAGCCTGTCTGAAATAAAACGACAATATCGCCTTCAATTCCTTTAAAGAATAATTCTAGACCTGGAAAGATTCCACATCCAGGGCAAGCACCATGACCAGATGCTAATCTTTTTGGTTTTGTTGTTAACGCTCGTATTGGTGGTATTTTAACTTTAAGCTTTTTAGTTGACTCATCCTGTGTGACTTGGATAAGGCCTGTTTTAAAGCTATCACCGTGAAATGGTTCAACAACAGGTTTTAATGTTTCCCCGGGATTACCAGGGTAGTGCCCATAATAATCAAATGTTTTTTCAGCAAAGCCTTTGTGCATAGCATCTATTGCAAGTTCAAAGAAATTCTTGGCATCATCAGGATAAAAGTCTTTACCGCCAACACCAAATACTCGACTTAAGACAATGGTTTCATTGTTCTTATCTTCTTGAAGCGCTGATTTTACTTCATGTGTCATATTGGGACCATTTGCACCATAAGAATCTGCACGTTCACCAATTAACAATGCTTTTACATTTTTTAGTGCTTTACGGATTTGTTCAGAAGGAAATGGTCGAATGATATTTGGACTAATTACACCCGCTTTTATCCCTTTTTGACGTAATTCATCGACTATATCCTTTGCTGATTCAGCAGCTGAGTTTAATAAGAATAACGATACTTCTGCATCTTCCATTTTATAAAGGTCAAGTACAGGATATTCTCTACCAGAAATTAACGCATATTCGTTCATGACTTTTTCATACACATCACCAGCTCTGTAAAGAGCCTCTGATTGCTGAAAATTATTATTAATTAAATCATCGCCATTCATATGTGCACCAACTGTAATTGGCTTTTTCGGATCCCGCGCTTGTGGATAATTTGTAGGCGCCTCTCCAACAAAGGCTTGGACAATTTGACGATCTTTAAAATAGTGTACTTTGCGCTTTTGATGAGAAGTAAAAAATCCATCATATGCAACAATGACTGGTAAGCGTACATCATGATCTTCAGCTAATTTCAAGGCAATGATATTCATGTCATAGACAGCCTGAGGTGTACGAGCTAGCAAGATCACCCACCCTGTATTTAGTGCAAAGTAAAGGTCAGAATGATCACCACGAATATCCAGTGGACCACTAATTGATCTCGTAACTAGATTCATCACCATTGGAAAACGTGTCCCTGATTGAACCGGCAGTTGTTCTAACATATACATGAGGCCATTCGCACTTGTCGCATTAAACACTCTTGCGCCTGTTACCGCAGCACCATAACAGATTCCTGCCGAACCATGCTCACCATCTGCAGCAATTAATTGAATATCATGCTCTCCTCTTGATTTCATGAGATCTAAGTATTGAGCAACTTCTGTTGAAGGGGTGATAGGAAAATAGCCCATAATATGATAATTAATTTGAGCTGCAGCCATTGCTGCCATTTCATTACCCGATTCAAAGGTGGTGATTTGTTCTGCTTCTAATGTTTGTATTAGTTGATTTTCTAGTGTTGCCATCCTAATTTGCACCCCCAACTAATAATGGAAAATGGTGAGGAACACGGTGTTTCTCAGTGTATCCTAATTCTTCTCTTATTTCAGTCAATGCGACGGTTGGACAAACCTCCACACATTTTAAACAGCCTTTGCAATATTGATAATCGATCCCCTTAAGAAACATTTGCTTGCGGCCACGCTTATCCTCCCTTTCTTCCCATACAAAGCAATAATCAGGACAGACCGTATCACAGGCAGCACAGCTTATGCACTTATCCATTTCAAACTGTGGAATAAATCCTTGACGAGAACCGCTCAAATCTTTGAAAATACTATTTGCATTGGCAACAATGACTCCACCAATTTCTTGAGTTTGATACCCTAGCAAGCTTTTCGGACGTACAAACTCTTTGTTTACTGCATCATGTGGAATATCGTAAGATTTGAAGTTAACTTCTTCATAGCCTCGATTAAATGTACGGATATTTGGTTCGACAAGATGAGGATATTTCTTTTCAAAGGTTTTTCGAATGACTTTTCTCATTACCTCTGGATCTAGGAAATCACATATTCTAAATAAAGCTCCTAGCATCGCTGTGTTCACCTTTGTTTTCTCTTCAACTGCGATTCCTAAAGCATCAACAATGGCTAATGTTCCATATTCAAACTTTAGATCGGTTTTAACAGAATGAAAATCCCTTGTTGAGTTTACTAATACAATTCCATCTGACGGTAGTCCACTTACGACATCCACCATCTTATATAATGCTTCATGGAAAATCCCAATAACGTGTGGCTGCTCGATTGGACTATGATCTCTAATTTCTATATCCCGATCACAGAAACGAATAAAACTCTTGACTGGTGAACCTTTTTTTTCTGAACCATAGGACGAGAAATTTGACCCATTTAAATCATGGCCCAAAACACCAGATTCAGCTAACATTTTCCCAGCAAGGTTAGCACCCAAGCCACCGATCGATTCCAATCTAATTTCAAAAAAACCTAACTCATTCTTTTTTGGTAAAATTGACATACTCTTCCTCCATTATTCAAGGATTATGTATTAAATTGCTATCTTTTTTTCTATTTTATAGAAACGTTATCAAAAATGATGTGACAAAAATCAAACATTTTGAAGATTTTTGTTATTAAATGAAAAAAGAATGATGCTATTAGCACCATTCTTCATTTACACATTATTTATCATTTACAATAATATAGGTTGCATTAATAGGGCCATGCACACCGACTACTAAGTTCATTTCAATATCAGCGGAGTTACTTGGACCCGTGATAAAGTTAATACAAGAAGCGATCTCCTGACCGTCTTGAACGGACTGATGAATTTGATGTGCCACTTGGGTGATTCGAGGGACAATTGAGCTTTTAGGAATGATTGCGATATAGGTTGTCGGAAGTAAACTCACTGCTCTTCCTTTCTCCTTACTACTAAATAAAACAACCGTTCCTGATTCTGCAAGCGTTTGATCACTAAATGTAATACCCACATTTGCTCTTTCGGCTTTTATTATATTTTCTTTGCCAGCTTTATGATCCCATACGTGGACATCGGTCTCTTGATTTCCCCATTGTTCCGTTAAAAGTTCAGCTAACCCATATTCCCTAAACCGTGGATCATCCCACGTAATAATTGGGCCTCCACCATAGTTTAAAACCACTTGTTTCAACACATCAAATAATTGTATAACATCTGTCTCAACCACATCAGTATGGATTCTTGGACATTGCGCTTTTAATACCTCAACTAACTCATCTTGTGTGGCATCCTTTAAAACGTCCCACTGCGGCTGGTACTTCCACTCTGGTTTTGTTACTCCATTGAGACGTGGCTCACGCCCTAAGTTCTTCGAAATATTCATTAAAAATGAATCACGATTATGAATTGTTCCTTTTGTCATTCATTTGACCTCCCTTATCACGATTCTTAAACCAATCACGAAATCTTTCTTTTTCAGGAGCCGGGAATTCACGAATATCTGTCCAGGCCTTTAATGGGCCAGGCCCTTTTGAGATTTTATTATCAACAATAAATGGATTCATCGCGGTTGGAGCAATCTTAGAGCCTAGCTTATAGAGCGTAGGTGATGCCGAACCTAGTCCAAATGCCTTCATTGCAAGTTTCTCTGAAATAGGTGCCCTTCCCTCTCTCTCAACAATGACCTCTCGATGCTTATGCAATAACTCATGAAGTGGAATTTTTACAGGACAGGCATCTGTACAAGCGGCACATAAGGTTGATGCATAAGGTAATTCCTTGTAATCATCATATCCTCCAAGTAAAGGAGAAAGAACGGCGCCAATCGGTCCAGAATAGATGGATCCGTATGAATGTCCTCCAACATGACGATAGACTGGACAAACATTTACACAGGCAGCACAGCGAATACATTGTAAAACAGACTGAAACTCTGTTCCAAGTATTTTTGATCGACCATTGTCAACAATGACTAAATGAAATTCCTCTGGACCATCCACATCGCCTTCTTGTTTCGGTCCTGTTAGTGTGGTGACATAACTCGTTAATTTTTGTCCTACAGCACTTCGTGTTAATAAGCTTACAAGCACTTCAAATTCTTCATAGGTTGGAACAATCCGCTCCATTCCCATCACTGTAATTTGCGTTTTAGGAATAGTCGTAACTAATCTAGCATTTCCCTCATTTGTCACTAAACTAATCGATCCTGATTCTGCAATCGCAAAGTTGCAGCCAGTAATTCCAATATCAGCGGTTAAAAATTCCTTCCTAAGCATCTCACGTGCATGGAGGGCTAACTCCTCTGGTTTTTCAGTGTGTTGGTAACCTAGCTTTTCTGTAAACACATCCCGAATCTGCTCTTTATTTTTATGTAGGGCAGGAGCTACGATATGTGATGGTGGATCGTGATCATCCACCTGAAGGATATATTCACCTAAATCTGTTTCAATTACCTCACACCCTATATCTTCTAAGCATTGATTCATATTAATTTCTTCCGTCACCATTGATTTAGATTTTACAATCTTTTTCCCTTCTTTTTTCATGATGACTTCTTTTATATATTGATTTGCTTCCTCTGCCGTTTCAGCGAAAAAAACATGTCCGCCTCGTTCGGCAACATTTTCGCTTAACTGTTTTAAGTAATAATCAAGGTTTTCT
This sequence comes from Bacillaceae bacterium, assembly GCA_041640535.1. GTDB lineage: Bacteria > Bacillota > Bacilli > Bacillales > Bacillaceae_L > Litchfieldia. The sequence goes on along the minus strand of JBEQAC010000009.1, from coordinate 11,203 downwards.
AGGACATGTTTTCGGATTTCTTCCCCATGTGACCGCCATTCTTCCCAATTACCTAATTCATTTGCAGCATCAAGACGTCTTGTTTGTAGACGTTCTTGAGCACTTGCAACGGCTCCCCTCATAAAGGAGTTATTTATTCCTTTGTCAACCCGGTCTTTAAATTTATCTTCACCTATTTTCATTGCCATTCTGTCATCCCCCTTACAATACTCACAATCTACGAATATAGCTTCATTTATTTACTGTTTAGAACCTCAGCAATGTGCATCACCTTGACCGACTTCCCAACACGCTCTGCACGCCCGCCAATATTCATTAAGCACCCACAATCTGCACCAATTAAATAGTCAGCTCCGGTTTGTTCTACACTTGCTACTTTTTCGTCCACCATTTGCTCTGATATTTGCCCCATTTTCACGGAAAATGTCCCGCCAAATCCACAGCAATTATGGCTTCCTGGCAATTCGGTAACTTCTAATCCGTCTACATTTTTTAATAGTTTAAAAGGTGCATCCTTCACTCCCAATAAACGAGTCATATGACAGGATGTATGATAGGTTGCTTTTCCTTCTAATTTTGCTCCAACATCCTCTATCTTTAACACATCAACAATAAATTGTGTGAATTCATACGTCTTATTGGCAAGAGCCTTTGCTTTTTCCTCCCAAATCGGGTCACCTTGAAAAATATGAGGATATTCCTTTAACATGGTTCCACAGGATCCTGAAGGCGTTACCACATATTCTGCGTCCTCAAAGCTTTGAATCATTCGTTTCATTGCTTCCTTAGATTCTTTCACATATCCACTATTATAAGCAGGCTGCCCACAACAAATTTGAGATTCGGGAAAATCAATCTCACATCCAAGTCTTTCTAATACCTCAACGGTTGCCTTCCCAACTCCAGATTGAAACATATCAATAAGACATGTTACAAATAATGTTACTTTCATCAGTATATCCCCCCTGAAACGCTTTCTTTTCATCTATCGTACTACAAATACCAAATAAGTCAACCGGTCATCAGATGACCTGAATATAAAAATTAATCATGATGTTATTATTGTTCATTCATCACATGTTGTAAGAAATTTTCTACATTGTTTAAGTGTTCTAGCATGAGTTGTTGGGCACGATTACTATCCTTTTCTTTTATTGCATCAAAGATTTTCACATGTTCCTGGTAAAGCTGTTCGAACGTAGTCTCTTTTGAAAATAACCATAATCGTCTTGTTTCTTTCATTGTTTCTACCATGATTCCTGATACATTATTCATTAAACTAACTAATAAAGGATTTTGTGTAGCCCGAGAAATCGCTATGTGAAAGGCTAAATCGGCTTTATCTCCTCTCTCACTTAATCCAAATCCTTCCTTCATTTGATCTAATGCCTGATTCATAGTGGCTAAATCAACATCGGTGCGTTTTTGTGCAGCAACTGAAGCCGCGCCAACCTCTAGAATCTTTCGAACTTCAACTAGTTGTTGAACATCTTGTTTGTTCATTAGTAAAGCCACTGATAGAGGCGCCGATATACTATGTGGATCAAAGCACTTAACATATGTTCCTTCTCCTTGCTTCATTTCAACAAGGCCCATTGCTCTAAGAGCACTTAAAGCTTCCCTAATCGCTGATCTCCCAACTTGAAAGTTTTCAGCCAGTTGTTCCACAGAATCTAGCTTATCTCCAGCTTTCAAATCCCCATTTTTAATCATCTCTAGAAGTGCATCTGCCACTTCCTCATAAATCTTTCGAGACTTAATTTTTTTATATTCCATTAAGTATTCCCACCATCTTCTATAATTTATTGGGTAACATTCTTTTTTCCTTCTATTTCAAGGTATTTCCACGTATAAGCACCCTTTTCTTTCGTTAATAATGTGATAGAATTAATAAGTTAAAGGCGCTGTAATCTATAGTGTAACATTTATCCTAGAAAGGAGATACAGCATTGAAAGTCATTGCAAGTACATTAAACGCAAAATATATTCATACTAGCCTATCTATTCGGTTTTTAAAGGCTTATGCTGCACCAGAATTTGACATTGAATTAGCTGAATATACAATTAAAGATCCTGCCATGAACATTGTAACAGATTTATATAGTAAAAAACCTGATGTGATTGGTTTTAGTTGTTATATATGGAATATCGAGGAAACCATTAAAATTGTCAAGATGCTAAAAAAAATTGACCCAAACATTATCATCGTTTTAGGCGGACCTGAGGTTTCTTATGATGTTAGAGAATGGTTGGAGAGATTGCCAGAGGTAGATTTTATCGTGATTGGCGAAGGTGAAGAAACATTTAAACAGCTTTTAACACAGATTTCCTCTGAAAGACAATATGAATTAGTAAGTGGGATTGGATACCATTTGGACAATCAAGTTCTTATTAACCCACAACGTAACAAGCTTGATCTAAAAGTACTTCCATCGCCATTCCGATTTGAAGAAGATAAAAAGCATCTTTCAAAACGAGTAACCTATATTGAAACGAGCCGTGGTTGTCCTTTTAGTTGTCAATTCTGTCTATCATCGATTGAAGTTGGTGTACGCTATTTTGATCGTGAAAAAGTGAAGGACGATATTCGATATTTAATGGAACATGGGGCAAAGACGATTAAGTTCGTTGACCGTACATTTAATATCAGTCGCAGTTATGCAATGGAAATGTTTCAGTTTTTAATTGATGAGCATAGACCTGGAACAGTGTTTCAGTTTGAAATTACAGCCGATATTATGAGACCAGAGGTCATCCAATTTCTAAATGAACAAGCTCCACCAGGATTATTTAGATTCGAGATTGGAGTTCAATCAACAAATGATGCCACTAATGAACTAGTGATGAGGAAACAAAACTTTAGTAAATTGCAAAGAACAGTGACCATGGTAAAGGAAGGCGGAAAAATCGATCAACATCTTGATTTAATCGCAGGCCTTCCTGAAGAGGACTATGATTCATTTAGAAACACTTTTAATGATGTGTTTGCCATGAGACCTGAAGAACTCCAGCTTGGTTTCTTAAAGATGTTACGAGGAACTGGACTGCGATTAAGAGCAACTCAGCATAAGTATGTATACATGGATCATTCTCCATACGAAATCCTAGGAAATAATGTGTTATCCTTTGAAGATATTACAAGAATCAAACAAGTGGAAGACGTATTAGAAAAGTATTGGAATGACCATAGAATGAATCATACTATAGAGTATCTGGTAAGTTCTGTATTTCCTACCCCCTTTGACTTCTTTCAGGAATTCGGAACCTTTTGGGACAAACAAGGCTGGTCACGAATAGGGCATCAACTTGAGGATCTATTTACACGTCTCCTTTTATTCTTAGAAGATAAAGAAGTAAAGGACTTAGACATCATTAAAGGATTAATGAAATACGATTATTTTATTAATCAAAAATATAAGCCCCGTAAACCATGGTGGAATGACGTAATTAGTAAAGAAGAGCGTTCCAAAGTGTATCAAGATCTACTTTCTAAGCCAGAAATATTAGGTGAAGAATTTGTTCACTTAAAGTTAAACGAAAAAGATTTGTATAAGCATACCATAGTAGAGCAAGTACCATTTGACCTTTCATATTATAAAGAAACTGGTTTCATTCAGCATATGGAGACATATATTATTGTATATTTTGATCCTACTGATCTGACTGCAAAGGTGTTTAGCGAAACAAAAGCGCAGAACTTTATTTAAGTTCTGCGCTTTTCTTTTGGTTTGTCCTTTTTCTCTTTATCCTCTTTACTTGATGGGGCTAATAAAAGTTCAATTAGTTTTGACGAATTAGGGTCCCCCATTTCATGACCAATTTCTTCATTATATTTATTCTCATTTAGAATTCTTTTCTTATCAGTCATTTATTCACCAGTGCTATTGCCCTTTTTACTATTTCGGTTTGCTCCTTTAATTGGCTCTTCAGCTGTCGCTTCTGCAGAAAATTCTGTATCAGGCATGCTTTCAGTTGGAGTAAAATTTGTTTTTCTTGCAGCATTATGCTTTACCTTGCGTTTCACTATTTTGTCACCTCTTCTTGTTCATGTTTATAGGCTATTAACACAATTTCTTCGCCTGTTTGTGAACGTAATTTTTGTTCTATGTTTTGCACTTGTTCTAAATCATCCCCCGATAAATTTGCTACTGGATATTCCTTATTCATCGTTAATCCCTCACTCTTTTAGCATTGTTCAATTTTATCATGCTCATGAATGACCATAATCATTCTAGGATGTTTTCTTTCTTTCACTCATAATTTCTAGACGAACGTAAACAATAAGAGTAAGTATGGAAAGAGGTGAGAATATTTGTCTAATAAAAAGAAATCTCAAGATATCGATTCTCCGATTTTAGATGAGACACAGCCACATCAAATAAATTCTCCGTCTTTTAAAGGAACAGGTGTAAAAATGAAAGAACCTTTTGTGAATGAGCATGGGGTTGTTATTGGTGATAGCCACTATGACTCGCCCAACTCCCCTTTAAATAATTGGAGTGATGAAGTTGACCCTGAAATCATGGCGGGTGATGAATGGGTACATCCAACAAATGATATAGGGTGGAATACGAGTGAAAACCGAGAATTATTAGAGAGTAAAAGAGCTCCACAAGGTGTTCCATTCATGCACCCGACGAAGGATGTTTCTCAAAATAATGATTAAAACCGGGCAAATTGCCCGGTTTTCTTATGGTTTTAGGATTACTTTGATACAATCTTCTTTTTTCTCATCAAATATTTCATAACCGAAAGCTGCTTTTTCCAATGGTAATCGATGAGTGATAATATCAGTCGGGTCAAACTTCTCTTCCACGATCATTCGATATAAATCAGGAAGATAATGAATCACCGGAGCTTGTCCCATTTTTAATGTGATATTCCTTGCAAATAGATCTCCAAGCGGAAATTGATTATACCTTGTACCATATACCCCTACCAATTGGAGTGTTCCACCTTTTCTAACACACTGAGCACCCAATACAATCGCCCCCATTGCCCCACCTTGGAGTTTTAAAGCCGATTCCACCATTTCCACTACTGTCATCTTCCCATCAAGCCCTACACAATCGATAACAACATCCGCTCCGCCTTTGGTAACTTCCTTTAAATATTCGCCGCAATTCTCAATTTTTGTAAAGTCATAAACCTCAACATTATTCACATTTTTGGCATGTTCCAGTCGATATCCAATATAATCCACTGCAATTACTCTTTTTGCACCTTTTAACCAGGCAAATTTTTGCGTTAGTAGTCCTACAGGACCACAGCCTAGAACAATAACGGTATCCCCTTCCTTTACCCCTGCATTGTCCACACCCCAATAAGCAGTTGGGATAATATCAGATAAAAACAAGATTTTTTCATCCTCGAGTTCACATTCTTCAGGTACTTTAAAAGGAGTAAAATTCCCATAAGGGACTCTTAATAGTTCTGCTTGACCACCTGCATAACCTCCAAAGGTTTCTGAGTAACCAAAATAGGCACCAGCATCACCATGTGGATTCGAGTTATCACATTGACTTTCCAATTGATGTTGACAATACCAACACTGTCCACATGAAATATTAAAAGGAACAATGACACGATCCCCTTTTTTGAGTCTTGTTACTTCTGGTCCAACCTCTTCGACGATTCCCATTGGTTCATGACCAATAATAAAATCAGTTGGCATGTTTGGCATCATACCATGGATTAGATGTAAATCAGATCCACATATAGCTGTACTTGTAATTTTCACAATGATATCATCTGGTTTTTCAATAGAAGGATCGTGTACATCCTTTACCTTCACATTCTTCATACCTTGATAAGTAACTGCTTTCACAACATCACCACCCTAGGTTTTTTGTTTTGGTTTTATCGCAAAAAGAGCAATTATGCCTGAAATAATACAAATAGCCGTCGTCGAGTAAAACATAATGTTAGTAGAAACCTTCATTAATAAGGCAAAGACAGGCGGGCCAATTGCCACACCAACAAATCTCATGGAGCTATAAATTGAAGTGATGGTTCCACGTTCCTCCTTTTCAATCCCTTCTGTAAGTAGAGCATCTAAGGACGGCAAACTGACTCCTATTCCAACTCCACAGAAAAAAAACACCGTTAATAAGAACCAGAGGTTCACTGATAAGGTTAAAATAAATGTAGTAACTGCTACCAGTACGATTCCAAAAAACGTTACCCATTTCATTAATACTTTATTCTTATTTATCTTTTTACCTGTAATAAAAGATGATAAGCATAACGCTGCTAATGGAATCGCAAGTACTAATCCTTTCGAAACGCCATGAATATCATATTGATCCTCTAATATACTTGATAAGTAAAACAATACTCCAAATAACACATACATCAAGATACAGCCAATAATAAAAATTCCATAAATCCATCTTCCTTTTTCTTTAAAAATCATTTTGATGGCATATAGGAATTGTTTGAATGGCATGACCTCATTCTTCTTCTTATTTGGTGATTTTACTAAAAAGATCATTAAAACAATTGAAATTAAACAAAAAGCAGGAAAGGCTAGAAATGGTAAAAACCAAATGAATCCTGCTAAAAATGCTCCTAGAATAGGACTTAAGACTTTTCCAAGTGTATTTGAGGTTTCAATAATTCCTAGACTACTGGAGACATCCTCTTCATTTTTAAATAAATCCCCTACCAAAGGCAAAACAATTGGTGCTGCCCCAGCCGCTCCAACTCCTTGTAATATACGACCAATGAGGATGACCCAATATGCCTCTGCTAACTGCCAAGATGCCCAACCAGATATTAGTCCGCCGATTGCGGCAATAATGAGGCTAGGAATAATGACTTTTTTTCTCCCAATTCGATCTGATAAATATCCTGCTAAAGGGATTAGGAAAATAGCAACAATTGAATAAACTGTGATAATCATGCTGGATTGAAAAGCTGAGATACCTAATTCTTTCTCAAAGGTGGGTAGAACTGGAATAAGCATTGAATTACCCAGAGTCATGACTAAAGGGATCGATGATATTGAAACAATGGCCCAACGCTTACCAGTTTCTTTATGCTTTTTCTTTTGTTGTTTGTTGTATGATAAAGTTTTCGTATACTCCATACTTACAAACCATTCCCTTTTTATCATTTTTCATTAATTTGATGAAATTCAACCATACACCTAGATAGTTTAGGTTGTTAATGAAAAAGTTATGTAGAAATCTATTTTCCAGTTAATTCAAAAAAGCACTTCTCATTGAAGTGCTTTGGCATTAACCAATAATTACACGTTCTTTCGGATAGTGGTAATTTGGTTCTGCTGCTTTTCTACTTATTAAAAATAAAAACGAGAGGATCCCAACTCTCCCTATAAACATTAGTAACATAATGATAAATTTTCCTATCGTACTTAATTCAGGTGTGATTCCCATCGAAAGTCCGGTAGTACCGAATGCGGAACTTACTTCAAAAATGATTTCTAATAAAGAAAACGATTCTGTAATCGAAAGCACGATTGTTGAGAAGCCGCAAAGGATAAATGCCATCATCGTAACAACTAGAGATTTAATAATATCTTCTTCATGTATTTCACGTTTAAATAATTTGATATTTTTTTTACCTCTGGCAAAATTAAATAAAAATAAGAGGTTTAAGGCAAAAGTAGTGGTACGAATTCCCCCACCTACCGAACTTGGTGAAGCCCCAATAAACATGAGACCACAGATAACAAGAAGGGTTGGATTTGTAAATTCACTTATATCCATAGTAGCTAAGCCTCCACTACGGGTTGTCACCGACTGAAATAACGCATAGAAAAATGCCTCATGCCAAGTTTTTCCTTGGAAAAAATATTGATATTCAAGTACTAAAATAATAATGGTCCCAAACACGATAAGTGCCAAAAAAGTAAGAGTAGTTAATTTTGTAAAGAGTGAGAAGCGATATCGTTGATTCTTTTTTGATTTTAAAAAGTCCTTTACTTCAATTAATACCGGAAAACCGATTGCACCTAATGTGATCAAGAGGATGGTCACAAATTGAACAAAGTAATCATTCGCGAAAGGAATGAGAGATTCTCCAGTAATGTCAAATCCACCATTTGTAGTGGCACTTACGGATGCAAAAAAACCATGTAAGTAAGCCTCTTCCCACGTAGGAAAATATTGTAAAAAATAGGTTCCAAGAATAAGTGCACCACTAAGTTCAATTACGATGATAATAATAAGAATATGCTTTAATAAATTCACTAGGCCAGAGAGGTTTGTCTGATTTTGATCTACCATGATTAGCTTTCGCTCTCGTAGGCCAATTTTTCTTCCCATGACAAGCCAGATAAACGTTCCTAAAGTCATAACTCCAATTCCACCAAATTGAAGAACAAATGCTAATAAAAATACTCCGGTAACACTAAAGGTATCAGCAGTTGAAACGACAGTTAAACCAGTTACACTTACTGCACTGACCGCAGTAAAAAGAGCATCAATAAAGGTAATATCAACCCCTGGCTTATGTGCGGCTGGAAGGCTCAGAAGTGTGACTGAAACTGAAACAGCAATAAAATAGAATGTCACAATAATTTGTGCAGGTGTTAACTTGTTTAAAAGATGAATAAACTTAGACCACATAAAAAACCAACCCTAACCATTTCCATATCATAATTGTATGATAAATAAAATTTTTAACACCTATCTATCATAATGAAAACAGGTGAATAATTAAAGATAGTTTGTACTATTTTATTCAATTTCTTACAATATTCTCGCAAAGTTTATCCTTCATCTTGTCCAAACATATAGGTTTTTGTCCTGTAACTTACATTTAAGACCATTCCAATTGCAATCATATTGGTCAAAAGCGCACTACCTCCATAACTAATAAACGGTAATGCAAGACCTGTAATCGGCATGAGTCCAACTGTCATCCCTATATTTTGAAAAATTTGAAAGGATAACAGTCCAATCACACCCGTTACTAAATAAGTTCCAAACGGATTATCACATCTATGTGCAATAATCATCATACGATAAATCATTAAAAAATAGATAGAAATAACAATCGACACACCAATGAAACCAAACTCTTCTCCGATTATAGTGAAGATAAAATCAGTATGAATTTCAGGTATTCTTCCACTCTGAGATTGTGCACCAAGCATAAAGCCAGTTCCATACATCTGACCTGCCCCTATACCATATACAGCTTGCATTAACTGATAACCATAGCTTGAGAGATATTCTTCTGGATAGAGCCAACCATAAATTCGGTCTTGCTGATGTGATTTAATAATCTTTGAAAAGATATCGTTATGGTGAAGAAACAACCATGATAATGTTGCGATTCCTGCTGCCATAGTTGCTAGAATACTAGAGATAATCCACCAAGAAACCCCAGAAATGAAAATCATCACGACCATGATCGCCCCAATAACAAGAGAAGTCCCTAAATCAGGTTGCTGTAGGATTAAATAAAATGGGACAATCGTTAATAAAATCAGCTTTCCTGTTAACATCGCCTGTTTTTCTATCGGTTTATTCGATTCATCACTTGTGAACTTATAAATTATTGATGATAATACGACGATCATAAAAATTTTCACAAACTCCGACGGTTGAAAGACAAAGCTCCCAAATTCAATCCATCTTTGTGCACCATTTCGGTATACACCAAATACCTCAACTAAGAGTAATAAACCAATACCAATGATATATAGTGGAATAGAGAAATTTTTATACAAATCATAGTCAACGAACATGACAATTCCCATTAAGACCAAGCCAATGATATACCATACAATTTGCCTTTTAACAAAGTAGAATGGTTGATCCGGGTTGTATTGTCCAGAGGCACTATATATTGCCATTAAACTAATTACAAACAACAAAAACAGACTAAAAAGTAACCCATAGTCTAACTGTGTATTTTGTGATCTTGAGTATCTTGTTACCATTTAGCCACCTCTTTTCTAAAAACCAGCCATTATTCAATAGTGATCTAACTCAAATGAAAAGGCTAACCTTTAAAGACAGTTTCACTTTCAAATCATACAATATTTAGCACAAGACGTACCAAATACTATATTTGAAGTGTCTGCCAATTAGGTCAGCCCCTTATTTTTTTCTACTTAGCTTCTAGACGACGAATACGCTCATTTAAATCTGGGTGACTTGAAAACAACATGCTAGCACCCTTTTTACTATTTATTTTTAAAGTTGCTAATGAAGCCTGTTCACTATCAACACGATTTGTGTAATTTTGTAACGATCTTAACGCATGAATCATTTTGTCCTTACCAGCTAAATCCGCTCCACCTCGATCGGCGTGATATTCGCGGTATCTTGAGTAAGCTAAGACAACGATACTTCCTAAGATTGAGAATAAAATTTGGAAGATAATGACTGCAATAAAATGAACAATTGGAGCAACTTCCTCTCTTACAAATCTCGATACTGCCCATGCAGCAATACGAGCGAAGAAGACGACAAATGTATTTACAACCCCTTGTAAAAGAGTCATGGTAACCATATCACCATTTGCAATATGTGCTACCTCATGTGCTAATACACCTTCAACTGCATCTTCATCCATGGTTTGTAATAATCCTGTTGAAACCGCTACTAAGGAACGATTTTTAGATGGACCAGTTGCAAATGCGTTAACCTCAGGTGAGTTATAAATCCCCACTTCTGGCATTTTAGTTATGCCTGCAGCACGTGAAAGTCTGTGTACCTTTTCTACTAGATCACGCTCCATAGATGAGAGTTGATCCGTTTCTTTTAATACTTTTACTCCCATCATCATTTTAGCCATCCAGCGAGACATTGCTAGAGACATAAATGCTCCGACAAAACCTACCACTGCACTAAAGGCTAAAAGAGAACCAAACTCTATTTGGCCACTTTGATTAATATAACTTCCAATCGGTAGTATTGAGAGTACTATCCCAATTGTAATCATAACAAGTATATTTGTAGCTATAAGTAAAAAGATCCTTTTCCCCATTTTGACCTCCTGAAAATTTTAGGTTCATATGAACTTATTATACGATTTTCATAGTGAAAATGCAATAATTATTAATCCGTTTTAGATGATGGTTGACTAGTTTTTTTAAAATCGTTACCATAAATATAACAAGATCTCCTTGAGGTGAATTTATGGAATTAACTCGAAATACTTTAGCAAATTTATTACTAGCATTAAGAGAAAAGAGAGAAAAAACACCTCGAGATATACTTGA
>JBEQAC010000008.1:0-43367 GCA_041640535.1 Bacillaceae bacterium | reverse complement strand
AAGCACATTTGCAGTAATCTTGGATCTGGATACAATTTCCCGATAGGTTTGCGTAGTCCAGCTGTACTTATTTCAACGCATGTTTTCGAATTAGCTAGAGCTGTTGTGGCACGATCAAATTGGTGTAAAAGAAACTCTTCATCACTAGGAATATAGTTAAATATCTTTACTAAATCTAAATGGCCAACAATATCGAAAAGATTGGATTCTGCCAATGTTACCACTTGATCATAATACTTTTCGTACGTTTCAAATAGATCACGTCGATCCCATTCTTTTCTAAATTCTGCTAAATCGATACCAAAATCATCCACCCAATGAATTGATCCAATAACATAATCAAAATCATATGAACCAATAAATCCTTCCATCTCTTTATGTTTCCCTGGTGTATAGTCCATTTCAATCGACATCTTCACATCAATGTTTTGATTCCAAGCACTTTTAAAGAGATTTACATAATCACTCATATCATAATATCTTCTCTCTTCAATCCAAGGATTGCTTAAGATATTTTTGGTTTGATAGAAATGATAAGCATGCTCAGAAATACCGAAGTGTTCGATATTTTTTTGAGCAGCTTGATCAGTAAATTGTTTTAAATAGTCTAGTGTGAGTGTGCCTCTTTCTAGGTGATTATGATAATCTGTTAGCATTGCTGTTCCCCCTCAAGTTTTTAATAAATTATACCATTAACTTATATAATTACAATCACTTGAGAGAAAATTTAAAAGCTTTCGAACCTTGTTATTTATTAATGATTAACACTTGTAAAGGAAAGATAAGGTCCCCTTCTAATTGATTCAATGTTCGTATTTCATTGACTGTAACCCCTACTTCTTTGGATATACGTTCCAAAGAATCACCGGGTTGAACAACATAGAGATTATTCGGATCTTGATAAACTTTTAATTCTTGATCTACTTTTAGTAGGGCGGAATCTAGATTGTTCCACTTCATAATCGCTTCAATTGCAACGCCAAATTTAACGGCAATATCCCATAAAGTCTGTCCTTTTTCAATTTTAACAATTGTCAATATTTCTTCGGTATCTGAATTTTGTTTTGACACGACTATGGATTGTCCCGCTATTTTTCCTTTGTCGTGCTCGACTGTTTGCCATTCTTCTGAATTTTCGAGATGCTCACTTGCAGCTAATTTCATCTCATTATGTCCCTTTTCCTTATCATTTAGCTGAGCGGATGCGTAGAGTACCTTATCGTCTAAAGTCAGCAATGGATCAATCGCATTATTTTTCTCATAATTCCACTCACCGTTATGTACTTCAAAATGAAGATGTGCCCCAGTGGATACTCCAGTACTTCCTATTTCCCCAATCTTTTGGCCAATAGACACCTTATCTCCCTCTTTCACACTGCGTTTACTAAGATGTGCATAGACTGTTTCTAGTCCGTTTGGATGACTAATAAACACTACATGGCCATAAGTTGATGAATAATAAGATTTTGTTACAATCCCCTGGTCCACGGATATTGTTTCTTCACCAAGTGGAGCTGCGATATCTAAACCTTTATGATGTCCACTTCTTGTCCCAAACGTATCTGTTATTTCACCAATGACTGGCCATACCCAATGTTTTGTTTTTTCTTGAAAAGTTGTATTTGCACTTGTTGTGTTTCCACCAACAAACAATAATCCGATACTTAATGCCATTATAACCAAGAAGGCAAAACGGCTTTTCTTATCTTGATTAAACATTCTTTTCCTCCTCGAATCAGCTACACTTCGCTATCTTATGTGAGCCTGTCTATGTTTAGAACTGCTCGTTCACACGGTAAAAAGTAGATGACACCCCTTTGTTGGATTAACAGGCTTTATAGAAACACCTTTTCATTATTTGATATCTTTTCTTAAAATATGTAACGTTTTTTTCATAATGGTAAATAACCCAATAAAAGCCAAAAAAAAAGGCCTGTTGGGCCTTTTCTTTAAAATTCGATTAAATTTGGAGCAATCGGAACCTGAAGTTCTGTTCCAATCATGACTTCACCTACTCTATCTAAATCACCTTCAAAAGTAATCGTTTGGAATCCAAATTCCTTTGCCGTTAACATCATCGCTTCAAGAGCCATGATATGAGCTTCACTATCTTCAAGTGGGGATGTAATGCTTATAGTCAGATGTCTCTCATTATTCGCATTTACTTCAAACGTCATGTCCAGTGGAATCGTAGGTTCAAGGATATAATCCCCCATTTCTTCCTGACTTTTCATTGCTTCAAAAGCCTGATCTACGCTATTAAAAACATTTAAGGAGTAGACAAGAAACTTTTGGTCAGACCCTTCTTTCGTATATAAAAAATAACCTAAATTCGAATTTTCTTCCAAGTTAAAGGATTCGACCACTTCACCAGTTTGACCGATTTCAATTCCCGCTACTCCATCGACCTTAAATACAGCTTTTGTATAATCCTCTTTTAAGTGGCTAAAGGATGATTGAATCGTTCTACTGAACACGCCAGCTTCAGCAGAAGAAAAAGAAGCTGGATTTACCGTTGATGGTATATTAACAATTACGATTTTAGAACCATTCTGATCATTTTCCTCAGTAAAACTAATATAGTCTAATGCAAATGTCTCAAGTCCCCATCTATCATAACGTTCAGTTAAAACATTGTTTAATAATGGAATATATTCATTATATTTTTCAATCGCACTTCGACCATCTTCTTCTGTTAATAAACTAACCGTTGTGAAGAACGTGATGTTTTCTAATGGTACAGTATAGGTTAGTAATGTTTTATTTTGTAAATCTTCTTCCCTGATCACAAATGTAGGTGATTGATCACCTTCTGTTTCTACTGCACTAATATCCATTCTTTCATTTGCACTCTCCTCGGTGACCTCTTCCTTTAACAAAGCCATACCTGTATCCTGTGCTCCAGAATCTTCTGCCATGAAAGTACTTTCTTCCATAGAGGATTCTTTATTATTAAGTGAGCTCAACAGAGATGGGCTCAAAACTAATAACAGGACCACTGCGGCAACTGCTGCTAAACTAGGTACAATCCAAGTTGGTCTTCGCCTTTTCTTTACTTTTAAGGAAATATTCTGGTATATTTCTTGAGGGTTTCGGTTATCCTTAACCTTAGGCATTTGACTTAAAAAATTCTCTAGTTGTTCATCGTTCCACTCTGACCTTTTCATCAACAGTTCCCTCCTTTACAGTAAGTTCTTCCATGTAGCCTTTTAGGATCTTTAGGGCACGATGTTGTGTCGTTTTCACTTTACTTTCTGTCCACCCTAAACTTTGCGCAGTTTCAGCAATTGATAGGGATTGAATATACCGAAGTACAAGGACTAGGCGTTGGTCCATTGTACATTTATCTAAACATTTATACAGCATTTGAATTTGTTCATTTTGAACGGCAATTTCTTCAGGTAATGGAGCAAAGTCTTGTACCTGTTGCTTATTCCAATCAAAGGATTCCATGATTCGTTGCTTCCATCCCTTTTGTTTCCTAAAGGAATCAATCGCAACATGTCGCGCAATTGAAAAAAGCCACGTTTTTTCACTACTCTTTCCTTCGAATCTATCATAAGATTTAAGAACTCTTATATAGACTTCTTGAACGAGATCCTCAGCTTGCTCACGATTTTTTACCATATAAAATAAAAATGAAAAGACATCGTGATGGTACTTTTCATAAAGTCTTTGAAAGACTGCGTCCATATATTACCCTCCCGTTCAATTAATTAGTCGTATGTATGAATAAAAAGTTACACTCTAATTTAACTATAGTATGATTTAACACAAAAAGGAAGAATAATTAAAGCTTATCCTTCCTTTTTCACCCAGTATTTTCTTTGAACATTTTCTTCTAATCTACCCTTGTTTTTTATCAAAGCCTTTGTAACGGCTTGATATACAGCAGAGCCAATCGAGCTTCCAAGTTCTGTACCGCTTCCTGCATATTCAAAAAATTGCTTTCTAGCACTAGCAGCAATCACCATACTATCAGTAGAAGTACCAGTAGCAATGGTATTTGTATTTGGATCCATAATTTTCTGACTCTCTAAAGCTTTTGTTTTTGCTTCTGTTGCTGTCATCATCGCTTGAAGAAAAGCAGCGTCCGAAAGATTTCCATCGATAAAAATAAAGATATTAATCGTTCCCTGTTTCGTCATATTCTTTCGTTCATTCTTATAGGAAGCATCTACAGCATTGGATACCCCAGCAGTCACTAAAACAAATAAACTGTAATCATCTGATTGATTATGTAAAGATACCTGATCCTCTAACATCACAGCAGTCATCATCCCGATTGTTTCACCTGGAGGAATTCCCCAATTTGTCAAGTACTTTCTCATCTCTAACGTCGCATCTTCACAATCATAATCTTTATGAACATGTCGGTTAACGAAGTGTGAACTCCAACCATAACCAGCTCCAATCATCGCAGAGGACAATGTTTTAAAAGCAAATTGTGTTTGAATTAATATATATTCTTTTGACGTGTGTATGGCTAGGATATCCATCAGAGTATCCCCATTCTCAGTCATTGTTTTCTCTGGTAATAATGTAACCTGTGGTTTTGCAATGGAAGGATGATAGTGTCTTTTAATATCAATATCATATACTTGCTTTATATTTTTCGTTTGAAACACTTCATTTGGAGTATCAACCTTGTACTCCCTCCCTCTTTCCAACAACAGAATTCGGTCACAGAACATGCTTGCTAAATTTAAATCATGAAAGATGGCAACAATGGTTAAGTTTTTCTCTTCTGTCCACCGCCTTAATGAGTTTAACAAACTCATTTGGTGTGAAACATCTAAATGATTTGTAGGCTCATCTAATAACAAGATTTCTGGCTCTTGAGCAAGGGCTCTCGCTAAAAATACACGTTGTCTTTCACCACCACTTAACATATCAAGCTTTTTATCCTTCAAACGAAGCAAATCGGTCTGTACCATCACATCGTTTACTATTTCTTCATCTTCTTTTGTAAAGGAAGCAAATAATCCTTTTTGATGTGCATATCTACCTAGACGTATCGTTTCCTCAACAGAAAAAGGAAAAGCATGCTCGACTGTTTGAGGTAATACAGCAATCATTTTAGCTAGGCTTTTTGTATTAAAATCCGTAATGAATTTACCATCTATCAGGATGGACCCTTTAGAAGGAGTTAAATGCCCACTTAAAAGCTTTAGTAGCGTAGATTTTCCACTGCCATTTGGGCCAAGTATTCCGAAAAATTCGCCTTGATTAATGGGAAAATGTAAGTCTTCTAATATCTTCACATCATCATGATAGGTGAAAGATAAATCAGTTATCTTAATCATTTAACATCACCCCTTTCTTCGATAACGATTTAGAAAGATAATAGCAAACACAGGTGCTCCTATTAACGCTGTAATCACACCAATCGGTAGCTCCTTAGGGATAATAATCGTTCGTGCAACTAAGTCTGCAATCACTAAAAAGGCGCCACCATTTAACATCGTAAGTGGTAAAAGAGTCCGATGGTTAGCTCCCCAGATAATTCTTGTAATATGAGGAATCACTAATCCAACAAATCCAATGGTTCCTGAGACTGCCACAGATGCACCCGTTAATAATGAAGCGGCAAATAGGATTAGCAACTTCCTTATCCGCACATTTACACCTAGATTTTTAGCTGTCTCCTCACCAAAAGACAAAGCATTTAATTCTCTACTATTCATAATAAGGATGGCAATTCCAATGATAAAAAAAGGTAAAACCATTGAAATGTACTCCCAACCACGCATGGAGACACTACCCATTAGCCATGAAATAATTTGTCTTAGTTCTTCACCTGTAAGAGCAATCATTAATGATATAATCGAGCCGAAAAATGAACTAAATATGATACCAGTTAGTACAATCGTTTCAATAGATAAAAAGCGATCGACTAATCGAGCAAATCCTAATACAAATAATAATGTAATAAATCCAGAAATAATACTAAATACAGGTAAAGTAAAGATACCGAGAAATGGAACCTGGATACCTAAAAATAAAACCATGACTGCTCCAACAGAGGCACCGGAAGACACTCCGATTGTATATGGATCTGCGAGAGGATTTTTTAATAACCCTTGGAAAGCTGCTCCTGCTATCGCCAAAGAAGCACCCACTAGAAATGCCAAAATGACACGAGGAAAACGAATCGACATGATAATGGTGACAACCATTTGCTCAATTTGATTCTCGTCCTGCATTCCAAATAGTTCTTGCCCGAAAACCATAAAAATAGTAGAAAAGGGAATCGATAGCGTACCTATCGAAATCCCTAAAAAAATAGAAAATATAACAAATGATAGTGTAATTATGTATGGTAAAAATGAGTGCTTATTTAAAAACGTCTGGATATATGGTTTTTGCAAGCTCTTCTACCCCTTCAATGACACGTGGACCTGGACGAGAGACAAGATTTGAATTAACAAGATGAACTCTTTCATCCTTGATCGCAGTCACTTCATGCCACGCTTCTCGTGATAATACTTGTTCTACTGGGTTTTCAATGTAATCATATGTAATCACAATGACATCAGGATTTAATAGAACAGCATCTTCCTCCGTGTATTGTGGCCACCCTTGTTGATCACCAGCTGCATTGTTTGCACCGATGGTTTCGAGCATTTCATGCATAAATGTACCTTGTCCTGTTGTATAAAGATCAGGTGCAGGAGAAATCTCAGCCCAAACAGTGACCCGATCTTCCTCACTTATTTCATTTGCTTTTTCCTTAATACTATTCACCCTTGCTTGCATATCGTCTAGAAGTGCTTGACCTTGTTCAACTTTATTGTTTATTTGAGCAATTGTCTCGATTGTCGTGAAGACATCAGAGAAAGTATTTGCATTTTTAACAATGAATACAGTTATACCAGCATCACGTAATTGCTGTAATCCTTCTTCCCCACTGTATACCCCTGATTCATGAGCAAGAACTAAGTCTGGCTGAAGAGAGATAATTTTTTCTACATTAAATTCCATTCCACCAATTTTCTCTTTTGATTCTACTTCAGCTGGATAATCATCAAAGTCAGAAACACCTACTACTTGGTGACCTAATCCAAGAGCAAAAAGAATTTCTGTATTACTTGGAATCAAAGAAACAATTTTTTCTGGTGCTTTTTCAAATGTCACACTGTTATCGAGTGCATCATTTAACGTTAATGGAAAAAGATCCTCTCCAGTGGCTTGCTCCGTTTCAGTTTGTTGTTGTGTTGTTTCTTCGTTTACTTGTTCATTTTCATTATTACCATTGTTCCCACAAGCTACTAGTGAGAAGGCAAAAACTAAGATAAACAAGAAAGAAAAAATTTGTTTGAACTGTTTCATAATAGAACCCCTCTTTATTCGTTTTATATTTGTGACTTTGATACATTTTAAGCAATAAAAAAACTCATCCTATAAGGATGAGTGAAAACGACAATACTTGAGACAAATTTGAGAAATAAAGATGTATCATACTGTCGCTTCAAACTCAATCCCCGAAGACTGAAACAAACGTTAGTGAAATAGGCAGGTCTACTGACTTAGTTTCTTTCTACTCTGAGCCTTCCCGTATGGAATCCATACAGTGGTTATTCTCATTTCGTCCACTATTACAGTTGCGGGGACAGTTCTGGATTTTCACCAGATTCCCTATTAAGTCTGTTACAAATGCATCAGCATTCGACAAAGACACCTTTTTCCTCAATTAGTTTTATTCAAATGTAAAATGTTCCATAATCACCTTAATTATCATACATCAATGATATCATGATTACAAGATATTAAAAAAATGTTTCTTATGGAACAAGAATTCTCGTCAACATAAGCCAAATTACTCAGTTTTTCGAGGCAAGAAGAAGGTAAATGTCGTTCCTTCGTTTATTTTACTATGAACAGAAATATCACCTTGGTGTGCTTTTACAATATTTCTAGCAATGGCAAGGCCTAATCCAGTTCCTGAACGCCCCCTTGTTCTTGCTTTATCCGCCTTATAAAAACGCTCAAACACAAACGGAAGATCCTCTTCTGGAATTCCCGAACCAGAGTCTGAAATATCGAAAACAATTCCATCTTCTTGAGAAGTGACATAAAGAGTAACCTGTCCCCCTTCATTTGTATGACGAATCGCATTGTCAATTAGGTTTGTTAATACCTGTTCAATACGATCAGCGTCCATGACAAGGCTACCTAACTGCCCTTTTTTACTTGAGCTTAAGGATATTTTTTTATCTTTTGATAATCCTTGAAACTTTCTAATGATTTTATCGATGAAAATAGTTAAATCAACAGGCTCTTTATTTAATGTAATATGACCTGCTTCCATTCGAGCTAAATCGAGTAATTCATTTACTAACCTGCCCATTCTTAATGATTCATCATAGATGACCCTTACGATTTCCTTTTTCTCTTCCTCAGAGCTAGCAATATCATCGATAATTGCCTCACTATACCCTTGAAGCATCGCAATGGGGGTTCTCAGTTCATGCGAGACATTGGCAATAAAGTCTTTTCTTAGTTTATCAAGGCGTCGTTCTTCGGTCATATCACGTAAAACAGCCACAGCTCCACGAATGTAGGTTTGATTATAAAGTGGGCTCATTAAGATCACCCAATTACGTCCCTGCATACTAATCTCAACAATTTGTTCTCTTTCAAATGAAACTGCTTTTTGAAAAAGCTCTTTTATTTCAGACGGCAATTCTTCTCCTGGTGTATTCTTCATCCCTTGTTGATAATACCAAGCTTGTAAAAACTTATCTGCAGGAGGATTTGTTATTAGAATAGTTCCATCACGATTTAATGTAATAACTCCATCAGCCATACTAGACAAAATACTAGATAATTGCTCTTTTTCTTGATTTAGTGCATTGATGTTAAATTTAAGCTGTCTAGCCATTTGATTAAATGCTGTGGCAAGTTCACCAATTTCGTCATTGGTTAAGATCGGAACCTTTGTGTCAAATTTACCTTTAGATAACTCAAAGGCTGCTTCTCTCATTTTTCGAAGAGGAGCTGTAATTCTTGTAAGTAAGAAAAAGGCAAATATCGTTGTTAGGACAATGGCTACTCCCGCTGCTAATAAAATAAATGTAGTTGTACGTTTAGACGTCTCTTCCACGATTTTTAGTGATTGATATAAGAAAACGGCTCCTGTTTTATCATCCGAGAAATGTAACGGAGCTCCAACAATAAACATTTCATCCGGAAAGTCAGCCTGTAAATTTATATCAGTAATATACTTCTGTTCAATAATTTTAACATCTTCTGTAAAGACCTTAGATAGCTCTGGATCCTCCATGAAATAAGAGATGGGTAAGTTGCCAATCGTCTTAAGATCAGGAGAATACCAATACGTCTGTTCATCGTACATAATTAAAACCTTTGTTACATCATCTGCGAATTCTAAACTAATCGATCTTGCAAGTTCTTTATCATCATAGCTTTCAATTGTTGTCGCAATCTTGGTTGCTAGCTGAGTTAAGTCTGCCTCAGTTTCATTTACATGATAATTCTCAAAGTACTCTAATAGCAGGATTGTTAAAATAAACAGTACGAAGGATACTAATAAAAGAATGGTAAACCAAAGTTTACCAACAACACTTCGCCAAAACATCATTCATTAACAACCTCAAATTTATAACCTACACCCCATACTGTAACAATCATTTTCGCAGCTTCTGGTGATACCTTGTTTAATTTTTCTCTTAAACGTTTCACATGTGTATCGACTGTTCTTAAATCGCCAAAAAATTCGTAATGCCACACTTCTTTTAATAGTTGCTCACGATCATAGACTTTGTCAGGAGCCTTTGCAAGGAATAGTAAAAGTTCATATTCCTTAGGTGTTAAGCTAACCTCTTTCCCATCAGCAGTAACGCGGTGTGCATCATTGTCAATGGTTAAGTGAGTGAAAACAATAACATCCTTCGTTGTTGTTTCCGTCTGAAGGAAGGAAGTTGGAGAAGATCTACGTAGTAGAGCCTTAACCCTTAATACAACCTCTCTTGGACTGAATGGTTTCACAATATAGTCATCAGTCCCTACTTCAAAGCCTTGTACCCGATTTATTTCCTCGCCTTTTGCCGTTAGCATGATAATTGGGGTGGATTTCTTTTCCCTAATTTCCCGACATACCTCAATCCCATCTTTACCTGGCATCATAAGATCTAATAAGATTAAATCATAATCTGTTTGAAGAGCTTTATCTAAAGCGATTTCACCATTTTCTGCTTCTTCAATTAAATAATTTTCTCTTTCTAAATACATTTTAAGTAAACGACGAATTCGTTCCTCATCATCTACAACTAAAATTCTAGCTTCTTTTTCCATCTTAAATCCTCCTTATCGACAAAATGAAAAAATTGTTGATTTATCGTTTATTTACATTGATTATATAGAAAACTTTGACATTATTATCGTACATAATTATGACACAAACTTCTATAACATTTGTCACAATAGGAAAGGAATATTTCTTCTTTGTCACAAATCTAACACATTTTTATCAAAAAGAAAAAGGATTGACAAGATGTCAACCCTTAAGTATCCTATTTTATTTTCTTATGCGTATGAATGTAACCCTGCAATTACGAGGTTAACAAATACTAAATTAAACATAATGATGGCAAATCCGATGACAGCTAGCCATGCAGATTTTTCACCATGCCACCCTTTTGATAAACGCAAGTGTAGAAATGCGGCATAAAACAACCATGTGATAAGTGCCCAAACTTCTTTTGGATCCCAACCCCAGAATCTTGTCCAAGCAATTTGTGCCCAAATCATTGCAAAAATTAGCGCACCAAGTGTAAATATCGGAAATCCAATGGCTACTGAGCGGTAGCCGATTTCATCTACTAAATCTAAGTTAATATTTTTTGTTAATGGCTGAAGTGCTGCGCCAATTCTCTTCCGTAATACAAGTCGTAAAACCCCATAAAGGATGGTACCAAAAATAAATGACCATAATACTGTATTTAGCTTTCTTGCACTAATAATAGCAGGTACTTCTACAGCTGGATCATATCTTCCTTCTGTCAGTAACTCACCTTCATTTGGTCCAACAAGTGCTGGCAAGTGATAGACCATTTCAGCTTCTTTTCCGTTTTTATCGATCCATGAAAACGTTGCTTCATAATTCATTGAACTAAAAATGATTGAAACCATAATAAATCCAACAGTTGTTACTAGTGTATACATAATGAATTCAAGCCAGAATGTACGTTTACTCGCAACTGATTGATCTACCACACGCACCAAATATAAGACTCCTGCAATCGCACTGATAGCTAAAATAGCTTGTCCCAAAGCTGCTGTTGTTACATGGATGTGTAACCAGTCACTTTGTAACGCAGGAATTAAAGGAGATATTTCTCTTGGAAACATACTTGCATAGGCAATCAGTAAAACAGCTACAGGTAATGTGAATAATCCTAATGCACTTGTTTTATAGATAAAGTATATAAGAATAAAAGCTAGTACAACCATATGCCCAAAAAATGTCGTAAATTCAAATAAATTACTAACAGGTGCATGCCCTGCTGCTACCCAGCGTACAATAAAATAGGCGGTTTGAGCTAAAAATCCAATAATCGTCAAGGCAATACCTATTTGTGACCACCGATTAATATTTGATTTATGTTTATCGCGAATTGCTCCACCAAAGAAAAAAGTCGCAACAAGATATAGAATAAAAGCTGTATAAAGTAAATTTCCACTCAGTTGTGCCAAGGTACTAACCCTCCTTCTCTACTTTTTCTTTTTCTTCGACCTCTGTTTGGTCTACCGGAAGATTTAGATGCGTATCCTTCAAAATATACTCGATTTCCTTTTTTAATCCAAACCAATTTTTATTTGTATGACCTGCAAGAAGAATTTCATCTTGTCCTTGCTGAATCCAAATTCGACGATGAGTCCAATACATTCCTTGAATAACACCAACCATAAAGATGAATCCACCGATTGCTAATGTCCATAAAGTTAAATCCTTACGTACAATAAGTCCTGAAACATTTGTAGTTTCTAAACCTGAAAAAGCCATCTTATATTGATTATCGCCAAATGGCTCAATGTTTTGTTGAATGGCAACAAAGCTGACTTCCCCTTCAGGCTTCTCCGGTGTATACATCTTGAATACAAAAGCCGGGTTGTTTGGAATTTTTGATTTTGTTGCAGGATCCCCATCATTATCAAAATAGAAATCTGGAAAATAACTAATCATTTCAACTGAATAACCGTTCTCAAATTCATATTTGGCTTCTGGGTCACGTAAGTTAACTTTTAACTGACCATAGCTTGTTTCTGTTTCTTTATCTATTAAGTTGAAAGACATGGACTTAAAT
Organism: Bacillaceae bacterium; assembly: GCA_041640535.1. Taxonomy (GTDB): domain Bacteria; phylum Bacillota; class Bacilli; order Bacillales; family Bacillaceae_L; genus Litchfieldia. The sequence continues at coordinate 31,038 of JBEQAC010000008.1, read as the reverse complement.
TCATTTAGTTTAAAGTCAACCTGATACAGAGCATAGTTATCATGCTTTAATGGTTCATTTACACGTATTGCATGGTTCTTAATGACCTGTAAATCAGGTTCGTCCCCAATCATAGATGCCTCACTACGTTCATATAAGACAACATCAGTTTGATAGTTTTTAACTGCCATCCCGTTACCAACTCGGTCAATCGCGTCACTAAACACATCTTTTTCATTCTCTTTTTCATAGACTTCCATGATAAATTGTTCGTTTTCTAGAAAATATTTCCCTTCAGTTCCTGGTATGCTTATTGTTTCCCCTTCTCGAATCCATAATACCTCATCAACATACATACCTGGAACAAAACGTAACATGGCACCAAAGAGAAAAATGATCAGTCCAGTATGGTTTACATATGGACCCCATCTTGAAAACCGGCCTTTTTCTGCTAGTAAGTTCCCATTTTCTTCACGTACATGATAGCGTCTTTTTTCTAGCTTTTCTTTCATCTTGTTTAAATCATAATCTATGTTATGTAACGAAGTGGAGCTGAAAAGACGTTGGCGTTTTAGAAAGCTCGCATGACGTGTAACTCCTTGTTTTTTTAATGCACGATAAAGCGGAACTACACGATCTAGACTAGCAATGACCAAAGATATACCAATAGAAGCGATTAATAGCATGTACCACCATGATCCATACAAATTATGAAACCCTAATTCGTAATATAATTTCCCAGCAATACCATACTCATCTGCATAAAATTGACTAGCAGTAACCGCTGGGGGGATATACATTTCTTGTGGAAAAATGGTACCGAGAGCTGAAGCAACCAATGTAATAACAATTAACCAAACTCCAACTTTAACTGAGGAAAAGAAATTCCAAATTTTATCTATTACTGTTTTCTGATAGGTTTGGGAACGCCTTGCACTTCCTTCATATCTCATATCTAGTAATTTTTGAGGCTTGTTCTCTTCCAAAATTTTGCCACAAGACTCACAAAAGATTGTACCATGTAGATTTTCATGTCCACATGTACATTTAATATGTTCCATTACGATAACTCCTTATGGCTTGATTTGTTGCATAAAATCATGAATCATTCTTTCTGTTAATCCCATTGAAATAATATCAACAATTTTTCCGTCTTTATCAATTAGTATGGTTGTTGGTAAAGGATCAACCCCATATAAATGTAAGAGCTGGTTACCTTTATCAATACCCACAGGAAATGTTAAATCGTATTTATCAACAAAAGAAGTAACACTAAACACTGGTTCACCGACATTAATGGCTAGTATTTCTACTCCTTGATCCTTAAATACTTGATATTGATTTTCCATATAAGGCATTTCCTTTTCACATGGTTTACACCATGTTCCCCAGAAATTCAAAAATACCCCTTTACCTCGATAATCGGAAAGCTGATGTCTGTTTCCATCCAAATCTGTAATGACAAAATCCGGAGCGGTATCTCCTATGGTTATCCTCTCATTAGTCAAATAGAAATTGGAATAAAGAGTATAACCAATGGCGATGGCTAATAGTAACAGAATGACTGTTCGAATAAGTAAACGAGACTTCTTCATCCTACCTCTCCCCGCTGTGAATATTCTATGAACACCATAAAATATTATAACATTTTTCACTATTTCTACATTGTTTTAAATTTGAACATTATGTGTCATGTAATAATTATTCTAATTTATTTACTAGCGGAGTCGATTTCCTTCTGTTGAAGCTAAAGCTCGAAGTTGCTTTACTTCATGAGGAGTTAACTCACGATACTCACCAGTAGAAAGCCCTTGTAAAGTAAGGAAGCCGAACCGTTCACGTTTAAGTTTTAAGACCTCATGTCCGATCGCATCAAACATTCTCCGAACTTGTCGATTTCTTCCCTCGTGAATGATAATTTCAATAATAGAAGTTTGCTTTTTCTTATCAACTGAAAGTAACTTCACCTTTGCTGGTGCTGTTTTTCCGTCTTCTAACATGATTCCTCTTTCAAGCTGACGAAGCTTTTCTCTGAATGGTATCCCCTTTACCTTCGCAACATACTGCTTATCCACTTCATGTTTTGGATGCATAAGAAGATTTGCAAATTCTCCATCATTTGTCATTAGTAACAAACCGGATGTATCATAATCTAACCTTCCAATCGGATAGATTCTCTGTTCAACAAAAGGAAATAAATCCGTAACCACTTTTCTTCCTTTATCATCTTTAACACTTGAGATTACTCCTCTAGGCTTATAAAGCAAGAAATAAACAGGTATTTCCTTTTCAAGTGGAATCCCATTTACCTCAATCGTATCATTATTTGTGACTTTTGTTCCCAGTTCTTTAACAACTTTTCCATTTACTTTCACTTTTCCATCAAGAATTAATTCTTCAGCTTTACGTCTTGACGCGATTCCCGCTTGGGCAATAACTTTTTGTAATCGTTCCATTGTGTTCACCTCTTGTAACATCTTACTTGTTTATTCATTTTTACACAAGTTAAAGTCACTTTCAGATTTACTTCCTAACCTACTAGTCCTAGTTTTACCAAGAACAAAAAGACATACCCCTGTGGATATGCCTTTTTTATCAACTTCAGTAATATATTATGTACCAAAAATTAGTGTCACGGCCGTTACAGCTGCGATAATTCCGACTAAATCAGCTAATAATCCTACCTTAAGTGCATCACCCATTTTCTTGATACCAACTGCACCAAAATAGACCGTTAACACATAAAATGTAGTATCGGTACTTCCTTGTAATGTCGATGCTAATCTTCCGATAAATGAATCAGGTCCGTATGTCTTAATAATATCGGTTGTCATACCTAATGCCGCTGTCCCAGAGATGGGGCGAATAATGGCCAATGGGGCAATTTCCGCTGGCATACCAACAAACGCTAATGCGGGACGGAGGAAATCAACAAAAAACTCCATTGCACCTGATGCACGAAAAATGGAAATAGAGACTAACATTCCAACTAGATATGGGATAATGGAAAACGCGATATTGATTCCTTCCTTCCCACCCTCAACAAAAGATTCATAGGTTGGAACTTTTTTCACGGTACCATAGATTAAGATAAAACCAATAATAACTGGTATAAGCCAGAGCGAAATTAATGTGATGATTCCCATTATTTGCTCCCCCCTTTTCGCATTCTTCGATAATAGAAGAAACGGTCGATTAAGATAGCCCCAAGAGTCGAAGCGAATGTTGCGACAAGTGTTGTTCCAACAATTTCTGTGGGACTAGCAGAGTCATAGGTCATCCTAATCGCAATAACCGTCGTTGGAATAAGGGTTAAGCTCGATGTATTAATCGCTAAAAATGTAATCATCGACCGACTTGCCTCTGTTCCTCCTCCATTTAACTCTCTTAGCTGCTCCATCGCTTTTATGCCCATTGGTGTTGCTGCATTCCCTAAACCAAATAGATTAGCAATCATATTTGATAACATATATCCCATTGCAGGATGATTTACAGGCACTTCCGGAAATAACCTAGAAACAATAGGGCGAAAGAGTTTTGATAGCTTCTCAAGTAAACCCGCATCCTGGGCAATCCTCATTAACCCTAACCAAAACACAAGAATACTGATTAATCCGATACAAATGGTAACCGCTTCTTTTGCCCCTTTAAAAATGGCTTCATTTACTTCATCGATCGTCCCATTTATCATTGCAAACACAATCCCGATAATCGTCATGGCAACCCAGATAATATTAACCATTGTTTTCTACACCCATTGTTATTAAAAAGATTTTTTTAAAGATTTTCCACCAGCTTTTTTCTGGATTTTCTACTTTTCCATTATCAAAATAAACCGGTAGTTTTCCGATAATGTTATCATCCATCTTAAAAATGACAGAACCGACAACGGAAGGAACTTTTTCTGGATTTTTCCAGCCTTTTTCTTTTGGATTTACTAATTCAATCTCAATTTCAATCTCTTGTTTTTCTTCATCTTTAAGTGGATATAGTAAATCTCGATTGATAAAAACCTTATTTTTATAGAATTTATCTGTAATTTTGACTAAAGTACCCTTGTTCATTAATTTAACAAGATCATATTCATTAAACGCTGTGTTAAACATACTTATATGATCATTCCAATCATCTCCGGCGTTTATGGTAACAGCAATTAAGTCTAAGCCATCTTTAGTAGCCGTAGATACGAGTGTTCGTTTCGCTCGCTTGGTGTAACCGGTTTTTCCACCTGTACTATATTGATACAAACCTGTCAGTAGCTTATTTTTATTCTTCCATACCCGATCCCATTTTTCATTTGGATTCGGAGCACGGTGAATCTTGGTACCAAAGATCACTTTGAATTCTTCATTATTCATCGCATATTGGGTTAATATAGCCATATCATAAGCTGTAGAATAATGATTTTCATGGTCATCTAGTCCATGAGGGTTTGCAAATTCAGTATTTGTCATTCCAATTTCAGCGGCTTTTTGGTTCATAAGTACAACGAACCCCTCTAAACTTCCACCTACATGTTCTGCTATGGCAACAGCCGCATCATTTCCTGATCTCAGCATTAAACCATATACTAGATCCTCTAACTTGATTTTTTCATTGGGCTGGAGATAAATAGCTGAGCCCTCTGTTTTCAAAGCTCGATGACTAACCTTTACCATGTCCTCCATCTTCCCAGATTCAATCGCAAGTATTGCCGTCATGATTTTCGTAATACTGGCAATTCTTCTTTGAGAATGGGCATCTTTTTCAAATAAAATTCTTCCAGACTGTTGTTCTATTAAAATGGCACTTTGGGCACTAACCCCAAACGCAGCAGTTTTTGATGGAGTGATCGAAAATAGGATCATGATTGTAATCATCCATATGGTGATTCTCCTTAAATGAGTCATTTAATCCCCGTCCCTTTTGCTGTTTTGTACAAGTTTATGCAGGACATGTCCTTATATGAATAAAATTGAGTCAAAAAAGCTTAGAGTAATGAGAATAACCCCATAACCCTAAGCTCTTTTAAGATCTATTATTAAAATGGTTTCCACTTTAGTTTAGAAGCTTCATTAAAGCGGTTTTCAACTTCAGCCCAATTCACAACATTCCACCAATTCTTCACATAGTCTTCTTTCACATTTTTATATTGTAAGTAATAGGCATGTTCCCACACATCCAACACTAGGAGTGGGATCGTGTCCCATTGTGTCATTAACTGATGTCGTTCTGATTGAAGGATTTCTAGGCGATGGGATCGTGGCGACCAAACGAGTATAGCCCATCCTACTCCTTCGACTTTGTTTGCTGCTTCAGTAAAATGTTTTTTGAATGCTTCAAAACTACTAAAGTCTTGATTGATTCGAGCTAATAATTTGCCAGTAGGCATCGATTTCGGTCTTGGGCTCATAACATTCCAAAAAATCGTGTGTAAATAATGACCTGAACCATGGAAAGCAGCTTCTCTTTCCCAATGCTTTATTAGCTCAAAATCACCAGTATTTCTTGCGTTTGCCATCATTCGTTCAGCCTTATTTAATCCATCCACATAACTTTGGTGATGCTTTGTATGATGAAGCCTCATGATTTCCTCTGAAATATAGGGTTCAAGAGCATCATAGGAATATGGTAGTGGTGGTAAGGAATGACCTCCGATTGGTACACTTGTATTCGCATTAAACCGCTCTTGTCTCTCAAGCGCTTCAGCTAGAATAGAAGAACCGTGCGTATATAGAAGATCAGCCTCATTTTTAATGGCAGTAATCATCTCATCTGTAATTTCTCCTTGAATCCCATTCAAGTAATTAATTAAATTTTGAATCCTTATCTCAACTTTTTCTAAATTAGGGTCCAGTGATCGTTGCTCTAATAATATCTGGCGTATTTGATTTGCCCATAATTTCACGTCTCCTACATATTGCTGATACGTAGTTAAATCGGTCATGAGTTGTATCCTCCTCCTAAATCAATCAGCATATCATATGCAAATGCCTAATAGTGGTGACATTCATAATCGAAATACTGAAATTTACACATGTGAACCAAGATGCATTCATACTTATTAAAGATGGAAAGGAATAATTTGGAGGTGACGCAGGTTGAACCACCGATTTGTCGATGAAGCCACTTTTGAACTTACTTTTTGGATGCAAGTTTTAGGTGATCATTGCCGATTTATTTATGATTCGCTATCCCCAAAGGAAAGAGAAAGAATAGCAATGGCGAAAGAGTATCAAATGCGTTTTGATGAATTACTTAATAGGTCTCGTCAACCACTACAAACAAATGAATTACTCACTGTCATTAAACAAGGGAAAAACGAAGCTGAAAAATTACGTCAATTTAAACTCGATATTATTAAGGAGCATATCGTAGGGAAAATTAGCATTAATCTTCCTCCAACGTTCATTAATCATATGGTAAACGAGCTTGAAGAATGGCAACGAATATCTGAACATCTAGAGAAAGGTGAGGATGTCCCTCCAACCCATGCCCTACATCATCATCTCATTTGGTTACTTGATGCTGCTGGTCATGCTGGAGCAATTAACGATGAATTGGATAGTGTCGAGAAAAAACTAAAGGAAAAGAGTCATGAATTCACAAAACAGTGGGAGGAGTTTTACATAAAAGCAGTGGAACTTGTAGGTTATTTACGAACGAATCAACTACAATTTCCTGCACTCTCACGTTTCAATAATCAAGTTGAACTTGAAATGAAAGTATTTAAAGGATTTCTCCTTGAACTTGAGGAAATGGAGTTGAATAAAGAACTACTTGGAGTATTAACCCCCTTGATGGCAGACCATATGGCCAGAGAGGAATGCTATTATCTTACTAAACTCTCACAATCAACAAATGAAGTGAAGCCTCCGGATTGTGATCCTACAAAGCCTAGGACAGAAGACTAATCATAAAGAAAGGCAGAATTCACATTGAATTCTGCCTTTTGAATCTTATTTCGATTGAAGCATTTTTGTTCGATAATCTGTCTCATAAAATTCAAGTTCCTCACGAATGGTTTGGAAGCTTGCTTCGAGTGAAGAAAATAATTTCTCAACTGAAGGTGGGGGTGTTTGTCTAAACGTTAATGCATTTTTACCAGTATAAGCAGACCGACTATCCTCAAACCATGAATCTGTTTTTGGTGCGAAAAATTCATCAATACATTGATGATAGATTCGGTAAAGGATTTTCTCTGCTGCACCTTTTCTAAATGGTTCATTAGAAAGAACCACCTGACAAGCATCTAATCCTTCTTCACAATATACGGCTAAGCGTCGGATGTTGCTTAATAATGCTTCGAAGTATTCTTTGTCTCCTTCAATTTCACCCATGATTGAATCGATTGTTGTATGGTTCAGATAGTCATTCAAAACAGAAACACTTTTCTTTAAGAAAGCTTCTACTTGCTCAATTTGTGATTTGACAATCATATTCCCCATAAATTTCCCTCCACAGATTGTATGTATTCCATAGTATGCTTTAATGCTGGTTTATTGAGTAAATCATCGAAGGTTCTACTGCAAATTGGCGCTTTTCCGCTATAGCCTTAAACACATCTTGAATTACCTGATAATTAAACGTTTTAAAATATGATAGAAATTCTTCTTGTGAGTTAATGTACACTCGCTTTCGAGTTCGATAACTAGGGTTACTAAGTAAACATACAAGGGCCACAATATCTTTAAAGTAAATATTTCTTTCCTGAATAACAAATAGCGGTTCTTGTTTAAATGGTGTGACTTCAGGTAATAGTTCGTCAAAGTAACGAACATACAACAAATGAAATGTCTTTTCTTCACCGTTTTCATTAAAAACGACTTCAGAACGATTAAAGAAATCCTCTGAAGTATTCGATTGCGCTTTCTCTAACTCATATCCATTGCATTGTTTGATGATCATCATGATTCCACCTCTTGTTCAATTCTACTGCACCCGAAAATGGAAAAACTAATAGTTTTACGTACACATCTATATTTTACCATATAGTAGGTGGAGATGTGGCGATTAATCATCGAATGTATCTTGAAATTTCTCAAAAAACAAATCAGCTTCTTCCTGAACATCATCATCAATTTTATCTGGAAGCGGTGGAAGTTCTTCGATTGTTTTTAGACCGAAGTACTCTAAAAACTCTTTTGTTGTACCATATAAAATTGCCCGGCCAGTCCCCTCAACTCTACCTACTTCCTTAATAAGTGCTTTTGCAGCTAGTGTCTGGATTGGGCGTTCAGTTTTTACACCTCTAATTTCCTCAATCTCGGTTCGTGTGATCGGCTGACGATAAGCAATAATTGCCAATGTTTCCAGTGCAGCCTGAGATAATGTTGAATTCCCCGGTGCTTCAACCAGCTTTTTTAAATAATCTGAGTGTTCCTTTTTGGTTGTTAATTGAAAAGTACCCGCAACTTCTACCAATAGGAGGCCTCTATTCTCATTTTGGTAGTCATCTTTTAAATCATTTATAATATCTTGGGCAATAGAAGGATCTACTTCAAGAACATTAGACAATTGTTTTAATGTCAACCCCTCGTCTCCAGCTACAAAAAGGAGTCCTTCAAGAATTGCTTTCCATTGTGTAATTTTCACACGTACTCATATCCTTTCTTTACTAGATATATAGATATCTGAAAAGTTACCCTCTTGTTCTATCAGTATTGAATTAGATTTCAGTAATTCTAATAGAGCTAAAAATGTGACAACAATATGTTCCTTTTCTGCATGTGGAAATAAATCAAAGAAATTTTTTCGTTTCGCACCTTTAAGCTCGATTAATATTTCTTCCATTCTTTTTTCTATTGGTACTTCCTGACGAGTGATCCTCGTTGAAAGTGGCTTTTGTAATTTCTTACGGCGTAAAAGCTTTTGGAAGGCACCTAACATATCATAAAGGTTAACATCCATGCTTTGTTGCTGGTAGTGATGATTTTCAATGAATTCCCCTAAATCACTTGGCGGCTTTGTAAAAACATGACTTCGTTCTTCCTCAAGGATTTTCAAATCTTCTGCTGCTTCTTTATACTTTCGGTATTCAATTAACCGATTCATTAATTCTTCTCTCGGATCTTCTTCATATTCGATCGTAAGCTCTTCATCGAATAATTCTTCATGCTTTGGAAGAAGCATTTTACTTTTTATTGCTAAAAGAGTCGCAGCCATCACTAAATATTCACTTGCTACATCCAATTTCAATTCATTCATTGCAGAAATATAATTCATATACTGTTCGGTAATTTGAGAAACAGGTATATCATATATATCAATCTCTAATCGATTAATAAGATGAAGCAATAAATCCAAGGGACCTTCAAACGAGTCAATTTTCACATTATATTCCATTAATAAATCCCACCACGTCAATTACTTTACAAACACCTTTAAAAAGGCGTAGATAATTAATTGTATAGTGTACTATCATGGGTTGTCCAATAAATTTTATTAAGATCAATCTGGAAAAGGTTAACAAGCACCTAGTCCCCTCAATTTTAAAAGTAGTTGAAACATGAATTTCACTATCTTCATATGTTAAAATAGCGGTACCTATAAAGAGCCTAAGGAGTGTGTGACTTGGATTATCCTAATTCTTATATAAAATACTTAGTACATTTTCACGGAGATCGTGATTACTTTGAATGTCATGAAGAATTGGAAGAATTGTGGAAGCAGGATCAAAGAGGTGAACGTAAGCAATATTGGGTTGGCTTAATTCAAATTGCGGTTTCATTGTATCATCATCGCAGGAACAACTTTCAAGGTGCAATTAGGATGATGCAAAATGCAATTTCGATTATTCAAAAAGAAAAAAAACAGATCATGTCACTCGGTTTGAATCCTGAGGAACTTCTTCGCTTATTAAAGAAGCGAGTAAAGGAAATTGAGAACCATGATCCCTATTATAGCTTTAATCTTCCAATCATTGACTCCGAACTATTAAGTCTATGCGAGCAAAAATGTCAGTTATTAGGACTTAACTGGGGAATGGAGAGTCCTTTAAACAATTTACAGCTTATTGATAAACATAAACTCCGAGATCGAAATGATGTGATTGCAGAACGAGAGAAACAAAAAAGAATAAAAAAGAATAAAAAATAAAGGGACATTAATGTCCCTCTTGTTCGTCAAAGTCACAGCGTTCAAAAAATGCAGCCGTATATTCATTTGGTTTAATTACTTTGTTTGAAAATGTTTCCCTTAATGCCTTTACCATTTTCTTTCCAATCCCTTGATGTCGATGTGATGGATTCACGCTAATATGTTGAATTTCTACTATTTCACCTTCCAGAATGGAAACTCCTATGATTCCGATTATATCTTCTTCTTTCCACAAAAAAAGTTGTTGGTCTTCTTCATGTTCATATTGCTTCATTGTCGCTTGAAGCTTTTTTAAATCTTTTTCTGTGGGCATAAAAGATAGCAGCCCCATTGCAATCTTTTCATAATTTTTTTTATATCGTATTAGCATATATATCCCTCATTAGTAAAATAACTTTCTTGAATTGAAAATAATAGTAAATGAGTTGATTCTCATACTCCCATTTAGATTAACATTTTCGTGTAATTTTTTCCATAGTGTAAACAAACAATTTGTATAAACACTCTTCATTATAGCCAAAAACTATCGATCCATAAACACAGGTATGATTGATTCTAACCCAAAATTACAACTATTAATTTTCAATCGAACGCAATAAGTTTGCCATTTCAATGGCAGTAACCGCAGATTCCCAACCTTTGTTTCCTGCTTTTGTCCCCGCTCTTTCGATTGCCTGTTCAATTGTATCTGTAGTTAATACTCCAAATACAACCGGTTTACCAGCTGAAAGGGCAGTTTGAGCAACCCCTTTTGCAGCCTCATTACAAACATAATCAAAATGTGGTGTAGCACCTCTTATAACAGTTCCTAATGTAATAACTGCATCATATTTATTCGAATCTGCCATCTTTTTTGCGACCAGAGGAATTTCAAAAGCTCCTGGCACCCATGCAATGTCAATTGCGGTATCTTCAACCCCGTGTCGTTTAAGTCCGTCTAATGCACCACTAAGTAATTTACTTGTTATAAACTCATTGAAACGTGCAACAACAATCCCAACTTTTAAACCTGTACCAACTAAATGACCCTCATATATTGAATTCATTTTTATCCTCCTAGTATCGTTTCGTTTGCATTATTTTTTCCGATAATAATCTTTTATACCATACAATCTTCTAACTATTAAAAATGAAGCATATGTCCCAATTTTTTATATTTCGTTCTCAAATAAGCTTCGTTATCTTCATTAGAAGGCATTTGTAATGGAATGCGTTCTACTACTTCTAAATCATAGCCTTTTAACCCAGTAATTTTTCTAGGGTTATTGGTAAGAAGCTTCATTTTTTTAATTCCAAGATCTTTTAGAATTTGCGCCCCAATACCATAGTCTCTTAGATCTGGTGCAAAGCCAAGCTTTTCATTTGCCTCAACTGTATCATAGCCTTCTTCTTGCAATTTATAAGCACGCATTTTGTTTAATAAACCGATACCGCGCCCTTCCTGACGCATATATAATAATACACCAGAACCTGCCTTTTCAATTTGCGCTAGTGCAGCATGCAACTGAGGACCACAATCGCAGCGAAATGATCCAAATACATCACCAGTCAAACACTCCGAATGTACTCTTACAAGAGTAGGTTCACCAGGAGTAATTTCCCCCTTCACTAAAGCTACATGTTCTTTCCCATCTATCACATTTGAATAACCTACCGCTTTAAATTCACCAAACTCCGTAGGTAGCGAAATTTCTATTTCTTTTTTCACTAAATTTTCTCTTCGATTGCGATATTCAATTAAATCCTTAATTGTAATCATTTTCAAATCGAATTCATCTGCTAATTTTCTTAAGTCTGGGACACGAGACATTGTTCCATCTTCATTTATAATTTCACAGATAACTGCTACAGGCTCTGAACCACAAAGTCTTGCTAAATCAATAGCTGCTTCTGTATGCCCTGCTCTCCGAAGTACACCACCATCTTTGGCTATAAGTGGAAATACATGACCTGGTCTCTTAAAATCCGTTGCTTTTGAGGCTGGATTTAGTAGTTCCATAATGGTTGCTGATCGTTCAAATGCGCTAATACCAGTCGTTGTATTTTTATGGTCAATGCTTACTGTAAATGCAGTTCGATGAGAGTCAGTATTATGATTTACCATTGGAACTAAATCAAATTTCTGAGCTAATTCTTCTGTTAATGGAGTACACACAAGACCACGACCATGCTTGATCATAAAATTAATCACTTCCGGTGTAGATTTTTCTGCTAACGCAATAAAATCTCCCTCATTTTCGCGATCTTCGTCATCACACGCAATGACGACTTTACCTTCCATTAAATCTTTAATTGCTGCTTCAATTGTATTAAACATTGTCATCACTCTACCCCCTACTTATTTAAACCCATGCTCTTCTAGAAAGCTTGATGTAATCGATGATTTTGCCTTTGTATTTGTAGATGGATTCACAAATTGCTGTACATATTTGCCGATCATATCACATTCAATATTTACGATATCTCCGACACCTTTTACTCCTAAGACAGTTTCTGAAACTGTATGAGGAATCAATGAAATGGTGAACGTGTCGTCTGTTAAGCCAAAAATGGTTAGGCTTGTTCCGTCAACAGCAACAGATCCTCTTTGAATCATGTATTGTCGGAGTGCTTGATCTACTTGAATTTCGTAATATATCGCATTTGATGATGACTCTTTCTTCACAATAGTACCTATACCATCGACATGACCCGATACAAAATGGCCACCAAAACGACCTTTTGCCGACATTGCACGCTCAAGATTAACAGACGAAAGACGTCTGAGAGATTGAAGTGAAGTAGCTTTTACTGTTTCTGGCATAATATCAACAGTAAAACCTTCTGAAGTAAAGGATGTAACCGTTAAGCACACACCATTAACTGCAATACTATCGCCTAATGAAACGTCCTCTACTACTTTTTTGGAAGCTATTTTCATAACAATCGCATCGCCCGTACCACTCATTTCACGAACCTTTCCGATTTCTTCGATGATTCCAGTAAACATTTAGGAGGTCCTCCTTTCAAGTAAATTTTTGGAGTTCTAAGTTTAGTATGCCTTCTCCATTGACATTTCGTACATAACTATCACTTAAAATCTTACTATTCCTTTAGGTTATTCAATACAAAAAAGCTAACTCTCAAGTCAGTCTCGTTTGCTCGCCGCCATAAACTCTAAAAATTAGAATTTAAGCTCGCTAAAAGCATGGGAGTCTGACCTTAAGAGTTAGCCTCATAAGAAACAGATAATCACTAGTGTATGTATTGGATTGCACGCCAAATAAAAGGTAATCAAGCTACTTTTTTTCGACATACCTACTTTGTGATTCCTTCTCCCATCCAGACTATACTGTCGGCCTTGGAATCGCACCAAGTCAGCCATATAACGTATAAATGTTATATGGGTCGCGGGCTACAGTAAAAAACTGATTACCGCCGGTTGGGAATTTCACCCGACCCCGAAGGAATAATTATTGATTTTCACATAGTATAACATATTGAAATGGGTTTGTCGTATTTTTTATTCCGTCCGTACAATTTGCTTGGTAATTTTTTGTGAACACAATATCTTAGGCTGTTTTCTAAAAGATTGTTGTTCTTAAAACGAATTAGGGGGCAGATTGATTGGAACGGAAGGTGTGTGACTCCTGCGGGATCTGCAGGAAGGATGAGACCCCGCAGGCACGAGGAGGCTCATCTCCTGCCCCCCGGAAAGCACACACCTGGAGTGGAAATCAACATTCCTTAGTTAAATAGCAACAAAGTTTACGAAAACAGCCATTTCTTAAATCATTAGACAACAAAAAACCAATAAACAAAGCCCCAAATTAAACCAACGATTGATAAAATACTGAATAAAATCCAGTTAGATCTCTTCAATTTCTTTCTTTCACCTCACAATATGAAAAAACACAACAAGCATTAGCCTGCTGTGCCTCAAATCTTATTCTTCCCAAACCTTTACTTCCTTCATAACGTCACCTTGATGAATTCGATACACTGAATCCATACCTTCAGTCACTTGTCCAAATACAGTATGTACACCATTTAAATGTGGTTGTGGCTCATGCACGATAAAAAATTGGCTTCCACCTGTATCTTTACCAGCATGTGCCATTGATAGTGCACCCGCAACATGTTTGTGGGGATTTCCTTGTGTTTCACATTTAATTGAATAACCCGGGCCACCAGTTCCTGTCCCATGTGGGCAACCACCTTGTGCAACAAACCCAGGAATAACACGATGAAACGTTAATCCGTTATAGAAGCCTTCATTTGCCAATTTCTCAAAGTTTGCTACTGTTCCTGGCGCAGCATCCTCATGTAGGTCAATTGAAATCTTTTCTCCATTTTCAAACTCAATACTCGCTTTTTTCATTTGAAACCTCCAAGAATTAATATCGTCAATTTCATTTTAAATTGAACGGTTTTATTCTACTATATTTACTTTGAATAATCCAATCACGAAAGCTAGAAAATGAAAAAAGCGAGAGGAAAAGCCTCTTCGCTTACTTTTTAACATTCGTCTTTAACGGTACATCTAAACGTACAAGATCTTCATAGCTTTCCCGCTTCACTACCAGCTGGTCCTCACCGTTTTCGACAAAGACAACTGGCGGACGAGGAATTCGATTATAATTATTCGCCATTGAATATCCATATGCACCTGTGCAGAAGACTGCTAACAAATCGTTTGAGTTGGTTCTAGGTAATGGTAGATCCCAAATCAACATATCACCTGATTCACAGCATTTCCCTGCGATTGAGACCGTTTCTTCAACCTCATCATAGACACGGTTCGCCAATACGGCTTCATATTTTGCTTGGTACAATGCCGGACGGATGTTATCACTCATTCCACCATCAATTGCCACATAGTTACGAATATTAGGTACTTCTTTGCGTGATCCAATAGAATAGAGTGTAGTTCCCGCGTCTCCGACTAATGAGCGACCTGGCTCAATCCAAATTTCTGGCACGTCTATATTTAATTCTGCTGAATGCTTTTTCACTTCACTAATAATTTCTTCAACATATTGAGAAACAGGGATTGGGTCATCCTCTTGAGTATAGCGGATACCAAACCCACCACCTAAATTTAACACCGAAGGGACGTATCCATGCCGGTCCTTCCAATCTCTAAGTTTGCTAAACATTTTTTTCGCCGCAAGAACAAAACCAGTTGTTTCAAAAATTTGAGAACCAATATGGCAGTGTATACCAAGTAATGAAAGTCCATTTAAAGATATGGCCGTGTCAACGGCTTCATCTGCTTGTCCATTCTCTAGCCCAAATCCGAATTTCGAGTCTTCTTGCCCAGTTAGGATATAATCATGGGTATGCGCCTCGATTCCCGGTGTAACCCTTAATAATATTGGTGTTTGAACACCATGTTTTAAACTGATCTCATCAAGGAGGGCTAATTCATAAAAATTATCTACTACGATGCAACCAACTTCGTGCTGAATAGCCATTTCAAGCTCTTCATAGCTTTTGTTATTTCCATGAAAATGAATGCGATGTGGAGGAAAACCAGCTTGAAGTGCGGTATACAATTCCCCACCTGAAACCACATCTAATGATAAGCCCTCTTCTTCAACTAATTGAATTATTGCAACTGTAGAAAAAGCTTTACTTGCATAGGCAACTTGAGCTTTTATTCCTAATTGTTGAAATGTATCACGAAAGCTCTTTGCTCGTTCACGAATTAAAGCAATGTCATAAACATACAAAGGAGTTCCGTACTTCTGTGCTAAATCTACTGTATCGATCCCACCTATCTCTAGGTGTCCCTTATCATTGACCCGACTCGTTCCATGTAAAAACATATCCATTCCCTCTTTTCATAGCATTTCTGTACAGGTATATTTATCCCCTTTGTATAAGCTATGTTATCGAATAAACTTGATATAGTGTATTTGTCCCACTTCGAAAAAATATCGTAAGAAACAGCTGCGAATCTCAAATACTTAGCAAATTTACTCTAATTAACAGCTTAAATTAGAAAGGTAAAAAGACAGCTAATGAGATATCCATTAACTGTCTTGCATATTCGGTTTGCACATCATTAGAACTTATATAGAGATTAACATATCATATCTCTATTACTGATGCAACAAACTTATTTCTGTTGTTTATACTGGTTTTGAGGGTGTACGATACTAGGTCTCATTTTTTGACCTGGAACAGACGAACGGACAATAATTTCCCATAACGCTTTAGCATTAAATGGTAAAAACGGCCATAAATAAGGTGTGTTTAGTGAACGAATACTCGCTAGGAGGAGTAAAAATAAAGTTACTCCAATTACAAACCCAGGCACTTTAAAAATCGCCACTAAAATTAATAAGGAAAGCCTTGCCATTTTATTTGCAGCACTTAATTCATAACTTGGAGTTGCAAAGGTTCCAATCGCTGCAACTGCAACATACATAATAACTTCAGGTACAAATAACCCTACATCAATGGCGATTTGTCCAATTAGTGCTGCAGCAATTAAACCCATGGCGGTTGATAGTGGTGTCGGTGTATGAATAGCCGCCATTCTTAAAAACTCAATCCCAAAATCCGCAAGGAAAATTTGGACCACAATCGGAATATTCCCTTTTTCATTTGGTCCAATAAAATCAAGAGCTTTTGGTAACAGCTCTGGTTCTAGAACGAATAGGAACCAAAGAGGCAATAAATAAATGGATGCAACTATCCCTAAAAAACGAACCCATCTCAAGAACGTTCCAACAGCGGGCGCTTGTCTATACTCTTCAGCATGCTGTACATGATGAAACATGGTCGTTGGTGTAATAATAACACTTGGTGATGTATCAACAGTAATTACCACATGACCCTCAAGTAAATGGTTTGCCGCGACGTCTGGACGCTCTGTATACCGAACTAGAGGATAAGGATTATATCCTTGCTTTACTAAAAACTCTTCGACTGTTTTGTCAGCCATGGTAATACCATCTACTTTTATCGCTTGTAATTCATCTTTTATTTTCTGAACTAATCTTGGATTTGCTACGTCCTTTAAATACGAAATACAAACATCTGTTTTTGATCTTTCTCCTATCTGCAAGATTTCGTTTCTTAGGCGTTCATCACGTATTCTTCTTCTAGTTAATGAAATATTTACCACTAAATTTTCTGTGTACCCATCGCGAGCTCCCCTAATTACCTTCTCTGTATCCGGTTCTTCTGGTCCTCTGCTAGGATAACTTCTTACATCAACGGCAAGGCCAGAGTCTTCACCATCTACAAAAATAATAATTAATCCAGATAACAGCTGATCTACTGCCTCATCCATATTTTTAATGGTTTTCACAGATTGATGGACAAGTCTATTTTCAATTATTTTTAATGCTCCGATTGTTAATTTTTCATTATCATTTATGTGAACGATCTCTCTTAGGAGCTGCATAATAAAATCGGTATCAACTGAACCTGTAAGAAAATATAAATGTAAATCTTTTGTTTGTAACGTAATTTTCCGTACACCAATATCAAAGGTGCCTGTTCCCAATCCGATTCGCTTTTCAAAAAAATGATTATTCTCTTTAAGATCTGCAGAAATCGGTGTCTTATTTTGAGTGCTACTGGTCATAATATCCATTCCTTTCGAGGATAAGCTGGACCGCCTTCTTTGTTATTGGGGCTCCATTTTGAACATGGTCTTTCCTAGCCATCTTTCCAATATCTCCTATTCCCACAATAATCGGAACATCTAATTCATCTAGACAATACACCGTATCACCATTAATTCGACCAATATCAAATTCTTCAATCCCGCTTTTGTCAACACCATAGTGTGTGAGCTCACCAAATCGGTTAATACTAACATCTACCCTAGCCCATTCTGATTGATGTGTCTTCGATGCCACTGCAATAATTCCTAATACTTTGATTTTTTCATGCTTAGCAACATACTTTAGTGCCAGTTCCCCTGCTCCCTCGCCGATATAACCACTGTCATCAAACATAACAAAAACAGGATCATAGGGGGTTTGCAGGATAAGATCTACAATTTCCGGTCCTGATAGAGTGGTTGGATTTCCATGAGATCTTGAAATACACCTTCCCCCAAATTCACTCGCGAGGTATTCAACTGTCTTTAAGGCATACTCATCTCCATCTGTAACGAGAATAACCTTTCTTAGGTTATCATCCATAATTTGTAATCCTTTCAATAAAAATTGTTAGACCTTATCAAGGTTATTGGTCGACAAAATACAACCAATGGAAGAGCGAACCCGCTACCTTTCCAAGCACAATGGCCATTAATAAAATGATAATCTTATCATCAACTCTTATTCGTTTTGCTAGTATTGGCAAGACATTCAACACTTCGGTTAATGCAGCTGCTAGCATACCAACATAGATCCCACAAGCCAATCCCACAGGAATCGTTAGAATTTTTGGTATAGACAACACCTTATCTGATAAACTATACCAACCACCAGTGGCAGCACCTAAAACGACTCCCCACTCAATCAAGTGAATATATCTGCTTGTTTTAGTCAACTGAGTTAACCTTGGAATAATTCCTAGTACGGTTAGAAACGCTACAAAACCTGCACCTACAGCCAATCCACTAGATAATCCTATGAATGCGATAAGAAGAACTTTAATTGTCATTTAGTTTTTTCATACTTTCTTTATTTTCGTTCATGATTAGGTAATTATCTAAATCTTGTTGGTAATTGAACATTTCAACTTCTAATGGACTTGGTTCTTCGTTGATTCTCTTCTTAAAAATATGATTAAAAAATAAAATCATCCCTAGACCTAAACCGATTGAATAAGGGATTTGAAGTAAAAGCGGCTTTTCAACCTCTTCACCTGTAATGATGTGATAAAGCTTTTGATGAACTGCCTGCATACTTACATCTTCATGAAAATTCATAATGGTTAATGCGGCACCTACAAATAATAAAAACCAGATAGCCACAAAATAAACAATCTTATATTTTTTCTTTTTAAAGACAATTTCTACAAGTGATTGCGATGGTCCAAGTGTTTGGATGTCTAATTGTGGATAATATTTACAGATATTTTTAATAACAGCCATTACATCTAGTACAACAATGTTTTTATCTTTAGCTGAAATTTGATATAGTGGGATGTTTTTTATTTTTAAGCTAAGGTCTTCCGTTTCGCTTATTACTTGTGCGATATCACCGATTGTAATTAGCTTTTCAGGTCTAACTTGAATACGATAGCGCATGCGTAAATAAACTGAGTTTTCCATCACTTCACACCCTACACGATATTATCCTTGTATTTGTAGTATGGTATTTGTTAATTTTTCTAATTCAATCCCACCACAAACACCATTAATTACCTCAAGATGCAAAATGCTGGAACAAACAAAAAAAGAGGCTGTTTCATAAATTTCTTGCTATTTAACTAGGTATGTTGATTTGCACTCCAGGTGTGTGCTTTCCGCGGGGCAGGTGATGAGCCTCCTCGTGCCTGCGGGGTCTCATCCTTCCTGCAGATCCCGCAGGAGTCACACACATCCGTTCCAATCAAGTGAGCCCCATCTAATTCGTTTTTAAAACAACAACCTTTCAGAAAACAGCAAAAAAAGACCAAATGGATTAAGCATCCATTCGATCTTTCATTTGTTGCAATATTTTCTTTTCTAATCTCGAGACCTGTACTTGGGATATCCCAAGTCTTGTCGCAACTTCTGATTGTGTTTGATCCTTATAATATCTTAAATAGACAATCAAACGTTCTCGTTCATCTAATTCTTGTATGGCCTCTTTTAAAGCAATTTTATCAAACCATTTTGTTTCATTATTATCTGCAATTTGATCTAATAATGTAATCGGATCACCATCATTTTCATAAACCGTTTCATGAATTGACGAAGGAGTTCGACTAGCCTCTTGTGCCAAAACAACATCCTCTGGTGTGATTTCTAAAAACTCCGCAATTTCAACAACGGTTGGAATTCGACCTAATCGCTTTGACAATTCATCTTTTGCTTTTCGGATTTTATTCCCGGTTTCCTTGAGGGAACGACTAACTTTAACAGTACCATCATCTCGGATAAATCGTTGAATCTCTCCGATGATCATTGGAACTGCATAAGTAGAGAATTTAACATCATAAGATAAGTCGAATTTATCTACTGATTTTAACAATCCGATACAGCCAATTTGGAATAAGTCATCTGGTTCATAGCCTCTGTTCAAAAAACGCTGAACAACAGACCAAACTAATCTCATATTCTTTTGTACAATCAGATCTCTGGCCTCTTGTTCGCCATTCTGGCTTCTCTTGATTAGGTTTTTAACCTCATAATCCTTTAAATACGTTTCTGATTTATCGTTCTTGACCTCCACATCCATAGGCTAGTCTCCTTAATTGCATAGCGCTTTGCTCTTTGATAAATGCTTTTTAAGACGGATAACAGTTCCTTTAGACTCAGATGTTACAATCTCAACTTCGTCCATAAAATTCTCCATAATGGTAAAGCCCATTCCGGATCTCTCTAGCTCTGGCTTTGTCGTAAATAAAGGCTGACGTGCTTCATCAAGGTTTAAAATCCCCATACCTTCATCTCGTACTGTAATGGTAATCATCCCGTCTTCCTCAAGGGTGCAAGAAATATAGACAATTCCTTCTGGGTTATTATCATAACCATGAATAATTGCATTGGTAACAGCTTCTGATACGACTGTTTTAATTTCAGTAAGCTCATCTAATGTTGGATCAAGCTGTGCGATAAATGCCGCTACAGTGACACGCGCAAAGGATTCGTTCTGACTTAGCGCTGAAAATTGAAGGTGCATCTCATTTTTCATATTAAGCCACCCCCAATGTTTGCAACGCGTAGACCTCATCCTGTTCTAAGCGAATGATTTTAAATAATCCAGACATATCAAATAACCGCTTCACTGGAGGAGAAATCGAACATACGACCATTTCCCCTCCAGTATTTTTCACTTGCTTATATCGTCCAAGAATCACACCTAAACCTGAGCTATCCATGAATGATAAATTCTCAAGATTTAATAAAATATGATTAATTTCCTTACGCTCAAGTACACTCGTTACTTTTTGACGTAAATCCTCTGCAGTATGATGATCTAATTCACCAGCAAGACGGATGCATAAAACATTATGTTTCACTTCTAGTTCTATTGCTAGACTCACTATACTTTCCTCCTTGGTTTTCGGATAATGAGTCTTTTCTATAAAAACCTACTAGATTCCTTCTTCATGACAAAACTAGTGTTCATTCGTCAAAACTAGTTAATTTTCTGTTAGGATGACTTTGTAAATGCCCCCATGGTACGTTTAAATAATCTCCACCAACTTGCCTCTGTGATATCTTCCTTTGCCACAAGATCACTCTCTGTCATCACTTGATCGTTTTTCTTAATTACTAATTTTCCTAAGACATCTCCTTTTTTAACTGGAGCATGAACATCTTCATTTAATACAATCTCTTTTTGGACATCATCAATGCCTTCACCTTTTTTTGTTAACACAGATACCGGTTCAGAAGTGACTAAATCTACTGATTTCTCACTTCCTTTTCCTACCTTCACCTTTGAAACGACTTCATTTCGCTCAAACATTGGATGTGTTTTAAATTGACTAAAGCCATAATCAAGCATTTTTGTGATTTGTGCATTGCGATCCTTTGGAGTTGGTGCCCCCATTACAACAGTTATTAGTCGCATTCCATTTTTTTCAGCGGTAGCTGTTAAACAATATTTCGCCTCATTTGTATAGCCTGTTTTAAGGCCATCAACACCAGGATAAAATTTTACTAGGCGATTCGTATTGACTAGCCAAAACTTTTTATCGGTATTTTCTCTTAAATAATCTTCATATTTTCCTGTATACTTAGTAATCATTTCATACTTTAACAGCTCTTTCGCCATAATCGCCATATCGTAGGAAGTACTATAATGGTTTTCGGCTGGAAGACCTGTTGGATTTTGGAACAATGTATTTTTCAACCCTAATTCTTTTGCTTTTTGATTCATTTTTTCTACAAACGCTTCTTCAGAGCCCGAAATTCTTTCAGCCATAGCTACAGATGCATCATTTCCTGAGGCGATTGCAATCCCTCTTAACAGTTCATCTACTGTCATCTCTTCACCAGGCTCTAGGAAAATTTGGGATCCACCCATTGAGGCTGCATGCTCACTTGTTCGAATCTTTTCCTCTAATGTAAGATTTCCACTATCGATTGCTTCCATAATGAGAAGCATCGTCATTATTTTTGTCATACTTGCAGGCGGTAGTTTCTCATGACTATTTTTATCATAAAGCACTGTCCCTGTATCTCTTTCAATCACAACTGCTGATCTAGCATTTTCAGCTAGATTCAAAGAAGCTTCCTCTGCATGTGCAAAAGGGGTACTAACAGAAACTATCATTGAAATCAGTAATAAACTAATGAAATAGCGTTTCATCTCCAAACCTCCCATTCATATATACTTCCCATTTTTCCCAAAAGTCGTAAATCTATACAAAGAAGTTGGACGAATTTACCAAAAAAATTCAAAAAGAAAGAGGAACATCCTTTTTTGGGATGTTCCTCTTTTTTAAAGTTAATTTATTTTATCTAGAATAAGTTTTGGGCTCGTAACTCGAACACTTGAGATTTTTATACTTTGATATAGCTTATTTTTTACATCGTCAATGTTTTCTTGATTACTATAGATCGTTACTAAGCTTTCGCCTTTTTTTACAGAATCTCCAATTTTTTTACGAAGGAGTAAGCCGACCGCTAAATCAATGGTAGATTCTTTCGTTGCTCTTCCAGCTCCTAATAACATCGCGGCTGTTCCAATTGAGTCAGCTGTAATTTCTGATACATATCCATCTTCTTTTGATTCTAATTCAATCTTATATTTTGCTTGAGGTAGCTTTGAATAATCATCCACAACCGTAGGGTCTCCACCCTGAGCCTCTAGAAATGTTTTTAAAGCCTTTAAAGCTTTTCCACTTGAGATTGCTTGCTGTAGTTGCTGTTTTGCTTCCTCTAAGGAGTTTGCTTTTTTGGCGAGTAACACCATTTGACTTCCTAGGGCAAGGCATAACTCTTCCAAGTCACTTGGTCCTTTCCCTTTAAGCGTATCAATCGCTTCCTGTACCTCTAATGCATTCCCAATCGCATAGCCTAACGGCTGACTCATATCAGATATAATTGCAAGTGTATGACGACCAACATTGTTTCCAATTGAAACCATGGCTTTCGCAAGCTCTTTTGCATCTTCAAAGTCCTTCATAAAAGCGCCAGAACCTGTCTTTACATCAAGAACAATGGCATCAGCACCTGCTGCAATTTTTTTACTCATGATTGAGCTCGCGATTAATGGGATGCTATTGACCGTAGCTGTTACATCCCGTAACGCATAGAGCTTTTTATCTGCGGGTGTTAAATTCCCACTTTGACCAATAACAGCAACTTTGTTTTTATTAACAAGTTCGATAAATTCTTTATTTGTAAGCTCAACATGAAACCCAGGAACTGACTCTAGTTTATCAATGGTTCCACCAGTATGCCCTAAGCCTCGACCAGACATCTTAGCTACAGGTACGCCACAAGCTGCAACAAGTGGTGCTAATACAAGTGTGGTCGTATCCCCAACTCCACCTGTACTATGTTTATCAACTTTAGTTCCTTCAATCGCTGATAAATCGATCGTATCACCGGATTCAGCCATTGCCATCGTCAAGTCAGCACGTTCTTGCTCTGTCATTCCTTGAAAAAACACAGCCATTGTAAAGGCACTCATTTGATAATCTGGAATATCCCCATTGGTATAGCCATTAATGATAAATCTTACTTCTTCAGTTGTAAGGGAATACCCATCTCTTTTTCGCTCGATTAAATCAACCATTCTCATGATTTATTCACCTTTTTCTCTTTTTTAAAGGCTGTTTTCTAAAATATTGTTGTTTTAAAACGAATTAGATGGGGTAGGTTGATTGGAACGGAAGGTGTGTGACTCCTGCGGGATCTGCAGGAAGGATGAGACCCCGCAGGCACGAGGAGGCTCATCACCTGCCCCGCGGAAAGCACACACCTGGAGTGCAAATCAACCTACCTTAGTTAAATAGCAACAAACTTTACGAAAAGTGCCTTTTTAAAACACAACACTCTGTCTCCTGCGTTGATTAAAGCCTATTTACAATTTCTTTCACCAGTGAAAGGAAGTTTGCTTTTACTTTTTCTGTTGTTTCCATCACCTCATCATGGGTGAGTGGCTGATCTAGAATGCCAGCAGCCATATTAGAAATACACGAAATGCCGAGTACTTTCATACCCGCATGACGGGCAATAATGACTTCTGGAACAGTCGACATTCCAACTGCATCTCCGCCCCATACTCTAAGCATTCTTATTTCTGCTGGAGTTTCGTAGCTTGGACCTGTATTTCCAACATAGACCCCTTCTTTTAAATTAATCTTTAATTCCTCTGCTACTTGTTTGGCAACCCCTCTTAGCTCTTTTGAGTATGCTTCAGACATGTCTGGGAACCGAACTCCAAAATGAGGCTGATTTTCTCCTATTAACGGATTCGTCCCCATATTATTTATATGATCGGTAATTAACATTAAATCACCAGCTTCAAATGATTCGTTAATTCCACCTGCAGCATTGGTCACTATGATGGTTGAGACACCCAGTTCTCTCATGACACGAACAGGAAAAGTAACCTTGTCCAAGCTATAACC
Organism: Bacillaceae bacterium; assembly: GCA_041640535.1. GTDB lineage: Bacteria > Bacillota > Bacilli > Bacillales > Bacillaceae_L > Litchfieldia. The sequence continues at coordinate 6,291 of JBEQAC010000008.1, read as the reverse complement.
TTCATAAAAATGGAATCGGCCCTGCATGGCTATTACTTTCTTTCCACGTAGAGTTCCATATACTAGCTGCCCCGCATGCCCTTCCACTGTTGAAACCGGAAACTCAGGTATCTCTTGATATGGGATTTTTATCGGTTCTTCAATTTCCTCAGCTAAAACCCCCAATCCAGACCCTAAAATGAGTCCAATCTCTGGTTTTTGGTTGAGTTTACTTTTTAAAAAATTTGTTGATGATTCAAACATTTCTTTATGGTTCATTTAGTTATCCCCCTAATTTGTGAAAGAAAGCTTTCTCCATATTTTGGCATGGTCATATTAAAGTTTTCTGCAACCGTTGCTCCTACATCTGCAAATGTTTTGCGAACTGGTATTTCTTCCCCACTCTTAAACCTTGGTGTATAAACTAATAATGGAACATACTCTCTTGTATGATCAGTTCCGGTGAAGGTAGGATCATTTCCATGGTCTGCTGTAATAATCAGTAAATCATCCTCTTTTAGGAGTGACAAAACCTCGGGTAATCGTCTATCAAAGTCTTCCAGTGCTTTTCCATAGCCTTCTGGATCTCTTCGGTGTCCATATAACGCATCAAAGTCAACAAGGTTCAAAAAACTTAAGCCTTTAAATTCCATATGTAAAGATTCGACCAACTTATCCATCCCATCCATATTTGATATGGTCCGTAGTGATTTTGTAACACCTTCTCCATCGTAAATATCAGAAATTTTCCCAATGGCGATCACATCAAATCCTCCATCACTCAATTCATTCATTACGGTTCTATCAAAAGGCTTGAGTGCGTAGTCATGTCGATTGGACGTACGTTCAAAAGCTCCAGGTGACCCAATAAACGGTCGTGCAATGACTCTTCCTATCATGTATTTTTCATCAAGTGTTAGCTCACGAGCGATTTCACATATTTTATATAATTCATCAAGTGGGACAATCTCTTCATGTGCAGCAATCTGTAGTACAGAATCTGCTGATGTATATACAATGATTGCACCCGTTTCTATATGCTCTTTTCCAAGTTCACTAATAATTTCAGTTCCAGATGCTGGCTTATTTCCAATAATATCACGGCCTGTTTTCTCTTTTAATTGTTGTAGTAGTTCATCAGGAAATCCATCTGGAAACACTCTGAATGGTGTATCGATGTATAAGCCCATTAACTCCCAATGACCCGTCATTGTGTCTTTCCCATTTGACGCTTCTTCCATTTTCGTATAAGAAGCTAGAGGTGAAGATACTTTCGAAAGTCCTTTTACTTCTTTAATATTCCCTAACCCAAGCTTCTCCAGGTTTGGTAGGCTTAGCCCATTCATATGCTCTGCAATATGACCTAACGTATCAGATCCTACATCTCCAAATTTACTAGCATCTGGTGCTTCACCAATTCCAACTGAATCCATTACAACCAAAAAGACCCGTTTATATGTATTTAAAGACACAATATCTCCTCCTAACACGTATGTAAACAATGATGTTGTTTGATACACCTTTTCACTATTATATTCCCCGCGAACCTGTTTACTACTCATCTTCCTTCAATACGTCAGAAGTCTGACAACCTGAGTATAGAATTGATAGACTATGATTGCAAGTAATATCTAGTAATTCTTATTTAATGAAGAAATAAACTTGCCTTTAAACAAAAAGATTACTAAGCTCATATGCCTAGTAATCTTATGTATTCATACATCTCTTATGCCCTTGGATGGTATTGATTATAAACATCCTTTAATCTCGCTTTTGAGACATGCGTATAAATTTGTGTTGTGGAGATATCGGAATGACCTAGCATTTCTTGAACTGCTCGAATGTCTGCTCCATTTTCTAATAGATGAGTAGCAAATGAATGTCTTAATGTATGGGGTGTTAGGTCTTTTTGGATATTCGCTATGCTCGTTAATTTTTTTAAGTTCTTCCAAAATCCTTGTCTTGTCATACGGTTACCGAGATGATTTAAAAAGAGAGCTTCTACCAGTTTCCCCTTTTTTAAGATAGGACGTGCGTGCTCAATATATTGATGAATGGATTCACTTGCCGTTTTTCCCAAAGGGATAATTCTCTCTTTGTTCCCTTTACCAGTGCAGCGAATAAAGCCCATCGATAGATGTACATCTTGAAGATTTAGACTTGTTAACTCACTCACACGAATTCCCGTTGCATAAAGTAACTCTAACATTGCTCTGTCACGAATTCCAAATGGTGTATCTCTTTCTGGCGCTTCAAGGAGCTCCTCAACTTCATTAAGATTTAAGACCTTTGGAAGTGTCTTTTCTAGTTGTGGTGTTTCAATATGAACAGAGGGATCCTGACTCGTCATTTTTTCTCTTAACAGAAACTGATGAAATGAGCGGATGGATGCAATATGTCGAGCGAGAGTTTTTGTGGAATTTCCGTGTTCATGTAATGATTTAAGAAAATGTACAATATGTACTCTCGAGACATGATCAAAAGAGGTGATTTGCTCTACATTTAATAAATATTTTTTATATTTCTTCAAGTCACGCTCATACGATAAAATCGTATTATTTGCTAGACGGCGCTCAACAATTAAATAATGCATAAAGTCTTTTATTTGATCTTCCAATTTTCATTACTCCCCAAAATGGTAGAAAAACTTTAATCGTTCATACCAATTAAAATCTTCTTGTTGAATTGTAGATACTTTAACTGCAGAGCCCTGAGGTTCATCATAGCGATGGTAATTCTCGTACTCTTGATTTATCCACATAATACCATAGTAAAACAAAATGGTACATCCAGTAAACAAGATAAAAATCTTGATCGTATCAAACATCATGTGTAATACCTTTCTCATTTGACTAGCCTCCAAATTTTTTCTTTATTAGAAGATATGCCAAAATGATGCGATATTATACACAACTTGTCTTAAAAAATAGGATTTTATAAAACGAAAAATAAATAAACCTTCTCCACTTTGGAAAAGGTTATTGTTCTTCTTTATTTGTCTCATCCTCACTATGACAGCGATGACAAATACCGTGAAAGGTTAGTCGATGATCCTTAATTTTAAAATTCCAATCTCTTTCAACGATTTCTTCGACATCCTCAAGTAAGTCTTCTTGAATCTCATCAACTGCACCGCACTCTATACATACTAAATGATGATGGAAATGAGCTGCACCCTCTTGTCGCAAATCATATCTTGATACCCCATCACCAAAATTAATTTTATCAACAATCTTTAATTCGGTTAGTAACTCAAGTGTTCGATAGACGGTTGCTAAACCAATCTCTGGCGCTTTTTCTTTAACGAGGAGGTATACATCTTCAGCACTCAAATGATCCTCTTCATGTTCAAGAAGTACTCTAACAGTTGCTTCACGCTGCGGGGTTAATTTATAGCTTGATGAATGCAGCTGCTTCTTGATCCGTTCAATGCGATTTTCCATCTACACAATTCCCTCCCTCGCCAATTACCACTTTATTATAACAAAGAAAAGAGAACTGTCCAAATAAAATTATTACAAATTAATAAAAATAATTCTTATCTTTTTAAAATGATTCTTATTTATTAAACACTTCAATGACACCTTTCATTAGGGAAGGCGAGACAAATGCTTCGAATGCTGAAGCAAATAAAAGCACAAAACAAACCCCTACCATAACAAAAGCATATTTGGTGAGCAGCTGTAAAATCGGTTCGTTTGTTCGCTTCATAAATTGTTGACGAATCATTTTAAGTGAAAAAGCAACGGCCATAGTGCCAATGATAATGAAAGTAGGGATAATCAGTATATTTTGTGGAAGGACTGAAACCATCGACAGTAAAAAACCATTCCATCCCATTTGATTGACTAGGAAGCCGACCGTAAAACCAACGACTACCCCTTTTAAAAATAATAGAATTAAAATAACAGGCAGTCCTATAATCGAAATCCCTAACAACCACATTAATCCTACATATTTAATATTATGAAAATAGCTTTGTTTAAACATGTCAGCAGAGGTTGTAAATTTCCCCTCTGTAACTTGTCCAAAAAATCGGTCTAAATAATAAAATAAGTCTTGTTTTTGGCTCAGATTTAAACTATTGACTACTATTGCTCCAAAAATAACGCCCATTAAAAATAGCACGGTGATGAATATATAGATTGAGGAATGCTCGCGAAAGTGGTTGATCATTGCCGTTTTTATTGGTGTTTGTTTTTTCATTCCATATCCTCCTAATCGTTCCTTACTTGATTCTATGAAATAAATTAGAAACTATGACATTCCTCTTTAAATAAATAAAAATAAAAGAGACAGCCCATCCATACTAGTGAATCCCTTCGTTTAATCACTAGTATAGCTTTAGCTATCTCTATCATTTTTTATGTTTTCACTTTTCCATATTTTCCACCACCACCCGCTTGCAGTAATAGCTCTCCCTTTCTAGCGAAAATGATTGCATCTGCTATCTTGTCAGGTAATAGCTCTCGTATCGATTGTTCAGGTACTTCATGAATGATCGCCATTTCAGTTTTAAAATAATCTCGAAGCTTTTTAATAGTTTTGGGTCCAAGACCAGGTATAAACTCTAGTGGAACTTGATGGATATAAGGAGCTCGATTCGGTGGTGAACAATTAGAGCTACTTAATTCCTTAATCCGTTCCCCTACCCCTTTTACAAAACGTGTGTGCCCACAGTTAGGGCAGGTTTCCTTTAGCTGATCCTCTATTAGCGTGACACATTTTTCACATGTCGTACGGTGATATTTCCCTAGTAATGGATCAAGACCATAATTTGCAATGACTCTTCTCCCCTCTTGTTGGTGAAGAGCTTTTCGTAACTCTTCAAATGTCGGCTCCATCATGCCGACTAACTGATATTCTCTTGCAATTTTCGAAAGAGAATGAGCATCAGAATTAGAGACAAAGGTATAGGGATGTAGTTCCTTTATTTGGTCGGCCATCATTGTATCTGAACTTAAACCTAACTCGATTGCATCTATATAGGTGGGATCAAATACTTCCGTTAACGATGAAACCACACCTTTCCCATACAAGCTTTTAAAAGGTGTAAAAACATGGGCAGGAATGAAAAGACCATTTAGTTCCTTTACTCTTTTTTGAAGCTCTTTTCCAGTTTCATATATGCGCTGGGAGCTTAATGTTATGTTTTTCATGCGACTTGAGAGCCAATAACTAAACTTTCTCATTTTTTCGATTGTAGGGAAAAACACAAGCACATGGATTGGACCATGACAGTTTTCGTCATACACTTCAATTTCTGAACCTAATAATAAGGTTACGTTCTTAAAGCGTAGTCCCCCCTTTTCATATTGAAACACATCACCGACATGTACAAGTCGTTCAAGTTCATTAAGTACTTCAGGCACGTGGCAATCAATGACTCCAATCATATCCATTCCTTTAATATCAGTAGAGACATCCAAAATGTTCTCAATCGTCAACGATTTCGCTCCAGTGATTTTAACTGGCTTCCCCGTATTCGTTCGACCGATATGGATATGTAAATCAACATAGTACTGGTTCATTTATTTCCCTAAAGCTTGACGAAGCTGCAAATATTGAACAGCATACGCGGTTTTTGCATCGTAAATTTGGTTCTCCTCAAGTAGGGTTAATGCTTCTTCTAATGTTACCTCTAGTACATCGACAAATTCATCTTCATCTAGCGGAGCAGCATTTTCTTTTTGTGATAGATTCTCCGCGACATACAAATGGACTAGCTCGTCCGCAAATCCTGGTGAAGTGTAGAAGGAGATGAGTGGGGTCAATGTTTCACACACATAACCAGTTTCTTCTTCAAGCTCTCTTCGTGCAGTTAGAATCGGCTCTTCTCCCTTTTCAAGCTTTCCCGCTGGGATTTCTACCATCACTCTTTCCATCGGCTTTCGATATTGCCTTACCATGACAATTTTGTTTTCCTCGGTTACAGCAATAACCGCTACTGCACCAGGATGCTTAATAATTTCTCGCTTACTCGTCTTTCCATTCGGTAACTCGACATCATCTACATGTAAATCAATGATTTTACCTTCAAAGATGGTCTTTCGGGTAATTGTTTTTTCAACCAAGTGATCCATTTCTTCTACTCCTTGTTCTACTAATTAGTAAATTCTCATACATTTTACCATAACTACATGCTTCAACATTACCTAGATAGGAGTGAACATTTTTTGAAAATCTATCGTTTGCACAATGGGTTAACCCTTGTTGGTAAACCATGGGAAATTAGAGAAAAATTAAAAGAATATGGAAAACGATTTGAAACGGTTCAGCAATGGATAGAAGAATCTGAAAAAACTCCTAATA
>JBEQAC010000007.1:0-46688 GCA_041640535.1 Bacillaceae bacterium | reverse complement strand
CGACTTACCCAGCAATGATGGAATTTAGCGGAGGGCTAACATATTCTTTCTATGGAATCATGAGTTTACTTTCAGCAATCTTCATCTGGAAGTTTGTACCTGAAACAAAAGGAAAATCATTGGAAGAGTTAGAGGATATTTTAACCAACAAAAAAATTGCATAATGAGAATGAATATAAGCCAGTGCTTTAAGTAATTAAGGCATTGGTTTTTTGCGATTAATTATATTGTTTAAGAATACTTTTTTAATATAGACTATAAAAATATTATATTTAATATAACTTCTATGTAGTTTTTGGTTTATAATGTAATTATAATCATAATATTCTGTATGTTTTAGTGAGGAATGATAAAGGGGATGCAGTCGTTTTGAACACAAAATTACTAGATTTACTAGCCGAGAGTTATGATAGTGAAGAAAAAGTAGTAACAGAAATTATTAACCTTGAAGCTATCCTCAATCTGCCGAAGGGGACGGAGCATTTTGTCAGTGATTTACACGGGGAGTTTCAAGCTTTTCAACATGTGTTAAGAAATGGTTCTGGGAAAGTAAAAGAGAAAATAAAAGACCTTTTTAAAGAATCATTATCTGTAAAAGAAATAAAAGAATTTGCGACCTTAGTTTATTATCCTGAAGAAAAGTTACAGTTAATTAAAAATAATTTTAACAATGAACAAGAATTATACGAATGGTACACAACGATCATTGAGCGTATGATTAAGCTTATTTCATATGCCTCATCTAAATATACACGCTCGAAATTACGAAAAGCATTGCCTAACCATTTTGTCTATATTATCGAAGAGCTCCTCTATAAAACAGATGAATTTACCAATAAGAAGCATTATTATACAAAAATTGTTCAGCAAATTATTTCCCTAGGGCAGGCTGATAAACTGATAATAGGCCTTGCTTACACGACGCAGAGGTTGGTTGTTGACCATCTTCATGTAGTGGGGGATATTTATGATCGCGGACCTGAACCAGATAAAATTATGGATACTTTAATTAATTACCACTCCGTAGATATTCAGTGGGGAAATCATGATGCATTATGGATTGGTGCCTTTGCTGGATCAAAGGTTTGTCTGGCGAATATTATTCGTATCTGTGCTCGATACGACAATTTAGATATTATTGAAGATTCTTATGGTATAAATCTTAGACCACTCCTCAATCTTGCGGAGAAATATTATGGTGACAATTCAGCTTTTAGACCAAAGAGACATTCAGAGAAAAAACTATCTGAGCATGAAGAATTACAAATTACGAAAATTCATCAAGCTATTGCTATCATTCAATTTAAACTTGAAGGCCCCATTATTAAAAGACGACCTTACTTTAATATGTCAGAAAGACTTATGCTTGAGAAGGTTGATTATGATAAAAACGAAATCTCCATTCATGGGAAAACGTACTCACTTGAAAATACCTGCTTTGCAACGGTTAACCCAGAGCAACCTTATCAATTATTAGAGGAAGAAGAGCAGGTGATGGACAAGTTGTTATTTTCTGTCCAGCATTCGGAAAAACTAGCGAGACATATGAATTTCCTTATGAGAAAAGGTAGTCTATATCTGAAATATAATGGGAACTTATTAATTCACGGTTGTATTCCACTAGATGAAAATGGAAATATGGAAAAAATGATAATTGAGAATAAAACCTATGCAGGTCGTGAGTTACTTGATGTATTTGAACAATATTTACGACAAGCATTCGCCCATCCTGAAGAGACGGATGATCTTGCAACCGATATGGTCTGGTATTTATGGACAGGAGAATATTCCTCACTTTTTGGGAAAAGAGAAATGACAACCTTTGAAAGGTACTTTATCAAGGACAAGGAAACCCATAAAGAGGGAAAGAATCCATATTTCTATTTACGTGAAAAAGAGGAAATCTGTCGCCAAATCTTAACAGAATTTGATCTTAATCCTGATGAAGGTCACATCATCAATGGTCATACACCCGTAAAAGAAATTAATGGAGAGAATCCAATAAAAGCAAATGGAAAGATGGTTGTAATTGATGGCGGATTTTCAAAAGCTTATCAATCAACAACTGGTATTGCTGGATACACTTTATTATATAATTCCTTCGGGATGCAACTTGTCGCACACAAGAAGTTCACTTCAAAAGAAGATGTCCTGCTAAATGGTACAGATGTTTTATCAGTTAAAAGATTAGTAGATGAAGAACTAGAACGAAAAAAGGTTTTAGAAACGAATGTTGGAGAAGAATTACTACAGGAAATCTGTATTTTGAATAGTCTGATGGAATATCGATATATGAAGTGAGTTGAATCAATAAAATTTTATAGTTAATATCTTATAGAATAATATTGAAGCGACGGTATCTAAGCGACTAATATTGCTTAAGTATCGTCGTTTTTTTTGCTTAAACATGAGTGAAGGCTGAGTAGAAAATGTCGTAATATAAGAGAAAAATCCAACATCTTCAATGTGAGTTAATTAGTTTCCTTGAATCTAGGTGAGTAGATCAAAAATTATTCACGTAGGAAATATAAAATTGGGGTTAAAAGCTTTGCCCACCTTTTGAACTTTTCAGCAAATTCTCCATGGCCATATTAATTGCTTCCTCCTTCGATACGCTACTTTCATGCACGGTTAATTCACCTAAATCAGCATAGACTTCATAATCCGTAACAAAATCGTAAATACTTATCCTTATTCGACCTTGTTCGGTTGGTATTAGTAGGATTTCTATGTTCAAGCTCGTAACGTCCTCTCATATTTTGATCATTTCTTTATCGCGTAATATAATACTATAGTTGACCTTAGATTATTGATATATACTTATGTACCGGTAAAATCCAATAAAAATAGCCAAATGGAGAGTGATGGAGCGAATAACATGTCTGGTAGCAGCGGATTGTTTCTTGTTCATCCAGTCCGAATCATCGTTTCCTGCTGTCGAGTCCGAACGAGCCTCGACTTCGGACAGTGATCACTCGATTCTAGCTTATGGAGTCCGAATCAGCCTCAACTTCGGACAGTGAATACTCATTTCTAGCAATAGGAGTCCGAACCAGCCTCGTCTTCGGACAGCGAACACTCATTTCTAGCAATAGGAGTCCGAATCAGCCTCAACTTCGGACAGCGAATACTCATTTCTAGCAATAGGAGTCCGAATCAGCCTCAACTTCGGACAGCGAATACTCATTTCTAGCAATAGGAGTCCGAACCAACCTCGACTTCGGACAGCGAACAATCATTTCTAGCAAAAGGAGTCCGAACCAGCCATGTCTTCGGACAGTAGTCACTCGATTCTAGCTTATGGAGTCCGAATCAGCCTCAACTTCGGACAGTGAATACTCATTTCCAGCAACTGGAGTCCGAACCAACCTCGACTTCGGACAGCGAACAATCATTTCTAGCAAAAGGAGTCCGAACCAGCCATGTCTTCGGACAGTAGTCACTCGATTCTAGCTTATAGAGTCCGAACCAACCTCGACTTCGGACAGCGAAGCCTCGATTTAAGCAAAAGGAGTCCGAACCAACCTTGTCTTCGGACAGTAGTCACTCGATTCTAGCTTATGGAGTCCGAATCAGCCTCAACTTCGGACAGCGAATACTCATTTCTAGCAACTGGAGTCCGAACCAACCTCGACTTCGGACAGCGAAGCCTCGATTCTAGCTTATGGAGTCTGAACCAACCTCGACTTCGGACAGCGAACACTCATTTCTAGCAACAGGAGTCCAAACCAGCCTCGTCTTCGGACAGTAGTCACTCGATTCTAGCTTAAAGATTTACAGCATGTCTTAAAAAATGCAATCAAAGGGCCTAAGGCTGATTCCAAACTATTGACCGACTTCATGATTAAAGAGGGAATTCCTATTCCATCTATAAGCGAGGCAAAACCAAAATCTGATCCAAAAGCTGTACCTGAAGGGGTTAGGTTAACGGACGAAGAAATAGCCAACTTAATTGCAGTGAAAGTGGCAACATCTATTACCTTTTGTGCACAAGCAATGAGCATATCAGAACGTAGTGATGTAGGATTGTTGTTTTTTCAAATTCAAGTGGAGCTAATGAAGTTTGCTACTCCATTAAAAAATTTAATGAAAAGTAGAGGTTGGTTAAAAAGTCCACCAAGATATTATCCTCCAGGCGTTCCAAAGGGATAAAAATCCAATGTAAAGTGTTAAAAAGCGAAGAAAATTAAATAACTCCTAGCTCTTACAAATATGTGTCCCTTAGGGTGCAACTAATTCTACTTTAATTCGATCAGGGTCCTCAAAATAAACTGCATAATGGTATTTTCCACCAGCAAATGGATGTTTGTCATTATATAAAATATTTACACCCTTTTCTTTCAGTTTGGTTGTCATATCATCTACCTGCTGACGTGAGCTTACGTGAAATGCCAAATGATTTAGGCCAACACGACATCTGTGATATGAAACATCTAAATATTTTTCTTCTGTTTGAACAAATACGATATAAGTTTCACCCAATTCCCAACTCTGGCCATGATCCCATTTTTGATAAATTGTATAACCTAATTCCTCCAGAAACCATCCCCAAAAATCAATTGTTTTCTTTAAATTCGAAACGTATAACTCGATATGATGAATGAGTCCTTCCGACACTAAGATTCCTCCTTACAAATTTTTGTTTATTATATTAACATATAAATCCGCTCAACCTAAAAACCCACGTGCCATTTAGAATGAAAATAGTAATCCAAATTCGGTTTATACTCTAGCAAATCCAGATAAACAAAAAAACTACTAAAAACTAAAAAATAATACCATAAACCAAATTGAAAGTCGTGTAAGATGTTAGTAAAACGTTTTCATTGATAATTTATTATTTTAATAGAGTTATATTTCTTTATTGGAGGTACTATATGAAAAAGCAAGCATTCAATCCTTATTTGCCAAGTTATGAGTATGTTCCTGATGGGGAGCCATATGTATTTGGTGATCGAGTATACGTGTATGGAAGTCATGATAGGTTTAATGGAGCCATGTATTGTGAACATGATTATGTTTGTTGGTCTGCTCCACTAGATGACCTGGGTAACTGGAGATATGAGGGAGTCATTTATCAAAAAATACAAGATCCTATGGGGCAATCAGAAAACAGATTATTATTTGCTCCGGATGTACAGCAAGGTCCTGATGGACGATACTATCTTTATTATGCATTTGACTTTCTAGGAGTCATGGCAGTTGCAGTTTGTGATTCTCCTGCAGGAAAATATGAATTTTACGGACACGTACATTATGAGGATGGAACTTTACTCGGATCACGTGAAGGGGATGCTTTCCAATTTGATCCAGGTGTACTTGTAGACGATGATGGAAAAGTGTATCTTTATTCCGGTTTTTGCCCAGTTAATTTTCCATGGGACTTTTTAGGACTAAAAGAACAAGTCATTAAGGGTGGTATGGTCATCGAACTGGAGCAGGATATGGTGACAGTTAAGGAAAGTCCGAAATATATTTTTCCAGATAAGTTATGTGGGGAAGGAACAGATTTCGAAGGACATGAATTTTTCGAGGCATCTTCCATAAGAAAAATTGGAGATACTTATTATTTCGTTTATTCATCTTTTAACGGACATGAACTATGCTATGCAACCTCAAAGAGTCCGACTGGTGGATTTAAATATGGAGGAACCATTATCTCGAATGGGGATATTTATCTAAATGGAAGAACGGACGAAGAAGCATTAAACTATACTGGAAACAACCATGGCAGCATTGTTGAAATAAATGGGAAATGGTATGTTTTCTATCATAGACAAACGAACAAACATCAATTTTCACGACAAGTATGTGCAGAGGAAATTAAGATCGAAAGCGATGGGAGCATTAAGCAAGTAGAAATGACAAGCTGTGGTCTAAATGGCGGTCCTTTGGTTGGAAAAGGAGAGTATCCTGCATATATCGCATGCAATCTTGTAAGTAAACAGGGTGCGATTCGTTATGAGCCTTTCCAAGATGTTCCAAATTATCACCCATACTTTACTCAAGAAGGCGAGGACAGAGAAAGTAACCCTAATCAATATATTGCCAATTTAACGGACGGTGCCATGGCAGGATTTAAATATTTTGAAATCGAAGAAATCTCGAAGATTTCAGTTAAAGTCAGAGGCACTGGAAAAGGAGAACTTCATGTCACAACAAAAATTGGCGGCGAATCGGTTGCGACCATTCCAGTTTCCACTGAAGAAAACTGGGAAATGTTCACTGCTCCTATCCAGATAAATAAAGGGATACATGCACTGTATTTTACCTATAAGGGTGAAGGTTCAATTGATTTGTACTCCTTTACGATAGATTAATTTTAATTTAGCAAAAAACACTTCGATATAAGTTGATCGTGGTGTTTTTTTTATGTATAAACATTAGAACGTTTTTTTACTAGAAACGTAAAATGGACTAACTAAAATAATGAAGTGGGGATAAATATGATTTCTAGAAGAGAAGTATTTGAAGTCCTACCCGAAAAGATTAGTGAGTTTAATGATTTTTTCCATGAGTATTTGTTACCGAATCAGTTGAAAAATGGAGCAAAATTAGTTGGACGTTGGCTTACAGAAGATAAAGCTAAAATCGTGACGATGTGGGAGTATCCGAGCTATGAAGATTTTTTAAAGATAGAAGAGAGAGTACAAAAAGATGAAATATTTCAACGAGCACAGCTTCAACTATTGAAAGTTGGCAAGCTTTATGTAGATGTTCGTCAAGATTTTTTGACTTCTACCGGGGTATATTCCCCTCAAAAACAATCGGTGACAGTGAGCGGGTATATTACAAATGAGAAGAGGGAAACTCTCCTAGTTAAAACATTCTGGAGATCAGACACGTGGGAACTTCCCGGTGGAGGAGTGGATGATGGAGAAACATTAGATGCTGCCGTGTGTCGTGAGATTTTTGAAGAAACAGGGATTCAGGTTGAATTGGTTGGGATAACGGGAGTATATTCAAATGGAAGTACTGTTGCTATTGTGTTTCGTGGTCATAGTGTTGGTGGGAACCTTACAACTTCAGCTGAAACAAAAGAGGTTCGTTTTGTTAAGCTTGATACATCAAATGTATTGAATTATATTACCCGCGGGAAATTCATTCCAAGAGTCGTAGATGCGATGAAAGGGAACAGCATTCCATATGAAGCATTTAAGGTGAGGCCCTATCAATTATTGAATAGATTAGAAGGAAGTATGAATTTTGATAATATATAATGGCTTTCTTACTGTGAGTGTAATAAAAGAAAGTGAAGAAGTAACCTTGGACAAAATTTTCAGAGAGCATTGTGAAAATGTCTTGTAGGTTGACCCCAAAGGACAAAATCCTTCGGGAGCAACGAAAAAATTTCTTATAATCATGCTAATTAAAAGTACTTTTTGATCTCCTCCGGAGGATCTTGACGATATGCAAGTTTCCAAACCTTTAGGACGTTTTCCTTTGTTACTTTCATCGCTGGTACCACATAGAAAGGGGCTACTTCCTTACCAAGTAATGAATATCCCGCAATAATGGCTTGAGCCACCCCATTTTCATAAGGCAATTGCGCACCAAGACCTTTCACATTTCCCCCAGAAGCAATTTGAAGCGCTACAATACTTCCCAAATCAACTGTTGTAATGACTAAATCGTTTTTCCCTGCTTTACGAGCCGCAGCTAGTACTCCTTCCGCTGGTTTATCCCAAATGGCAAAAATGCCATCTAAATCTGGATTGCTTGCCAACATACAAGAGGCTGCTTTTTCCGCATCGTTTGGGGTGGTAATTCCAGTACGTACAACAATTTTAATATTTGGATATTTTTCTTTAATCGTAGTTTCGAACGCTTCTACACGCTGATTATTTACAAAGAAATCGACATTGTGGAAAATAACACCAATCTTGCCTTTTCCATTAAGTTCTTTACCCATAATCTCACCAGCAAATATGCCATTTCCATAGTTATCGGAGGATAAAACACTTATATAATCTACGCCAAATTCTAATCCTTCAGGCATGTTATCCATAAAGATTAGTTTGATTCCTGCATCTGCAGCCTTTTTAAAAGCATGAGAAGTTGCAACTGGATCAACCGGTAAACTAATGATAACATCTGGTTTTTTAGCCATGATTATTTCGATATCTGATATTTGTTTTTCAGGCTTAAATTGTGCATCAGAAACAGCCACAACTTCAATGCCCATTTTTTCAAAAGTATCTTTTAAACCATTGATGATTGCAGTTGAATAATCATTTTCTGTATAGTGCATCGCAATAGCCACTTTATAATTCTTTTCCTTAAGCTTTTTCAGATCTTTCAAAGATAACTGGAGTGTTTTCGCTGAAACAGCTTCCTCTCCATGCGGTCCTGTGCTTAAAATTTTATCATCCGGAATGTTTTGATTAATCGTACTATTCAACGTCTCTCTTATGATTGACAAAAACTCTTTTACATTAAAGGGTTTTGTTACATAATTATCAAACCCTCTGTCTAATGTATATTGAATATCTTGTGGCAAGGCATTGGCACTTACAGCAATGACTGCAATATCTTTTGTTTCTATATTTGTTTTTAATCTATCAAATATTTCATAACCATGAATATCAGGGAGGTTTAAATCTAGCAAAATCAAGTCCACTTTTTCATCCGCAGCCATGTCCAACCCTTCTTTTCCTGTACGAGCTGTTAAAAGCGTATAGGAAGGCTGTGATTTTATGATGTTTCTTACTAAGTTCACGTTCGACTCGTTGTCCTCAAAATACAGCAAACGGTAGTCTTCGGTCTTACCGAGATTTTCTTCAGTAAGTTCAACCTCTTCCCCCCATCTCATTGCAGGCTTTAAATCATGGGGCAGAGGGAGGCTAAAGCAAAAATCACTGCCAATACCTTTTTGGCTCGTTACACTAATTTGCCCACCCATTAGCATTACAAGCTGTTTTACTAAAGATAATCCAATGCCTGTACCTTCTTCTTGTGTCCCTTCAATTCGGTAAAATGGAACAAACACTTTTTGATATTCTTCAGAGGAAAGTCCGATTCCTGTATCAGCGATATGAATGACCTGATTGTTTCCTTTCAAATAAGAGAAGACCAAGACTTTGCCGCTTTCCCGGTTATATTTAATCGCATTATCGAGAAGATTCAGAAGGATTTGTTTAAGCCGAATGGGGTCAGCAAGAACATTTGTATTTTGTTTTTGGTTCACTTGGTTATGAATAATGACCTTCTTCTTTTGGGACAGCGGCTGAACGATATTGATACATTCATGAAGAATGGTAAGAAGATCGACCTCTTCGACCGATACTTTTAAATTTCCTGTCTCTATTCTTGATAAATCTAAAATATCATTTATTAAACTTAATAAGTGTCTTCCTCCCCTTAAAATCTCCTGGACAAAATCACTCTGGTCAACATTTAAAGTTTCATCCATTTCTAATAGCTGTGCAAAACCAAGGATTCCATTCAAGGGTGTTCGGAGTTCATGACTCATTTTAGACAGAAAATGAGATTTAGCCATATTTGCTTTTTCCGCCTCTTCTTTAGCCCGAATTAAGGCGTTTTCCATGTTTTTTCTTTCGGTGATATCTGAAATGGAAAGAAGGGCAGCAGCCTGATCTTCTTGATCATAAATTTTAAGAGGAGTTGAATTGACTGAAATCCACTTTATAGTATCATTCCCATTTTTAATACCCAAAATGGAATTGTAGAAAGGAATGCCATGCTTAAGTGTTATGATTCCCGGTAACTTGGAATAGGGTAATGGTGTTCCGTCTTCATTAACATATTCTTGTTGCTTCACCCGGGATTCAGTTAAGTCTTCTGATTTAATCCCAAGTATTTTTTCTACATTTTCATTTAAGGCAACCATTTTCCCTGACTTTTCAAGAATAATCACACATTCTGACATGGTCCTAAGTACTTCTTTATAAAGGTTTTCCTTGTTGGTGACTTCCATTTTTTCTCCACCATTTCCTGTAGAATCGAAAAACTTCCAAAGCTGGGGTGTCTTATCTAATACTATAATCAGTTATTTTGCATACTAACAAAAAAATAAGAAGCAATTTATCATCATTTTATCAAATATTATCTAGTTAATACGTAATATGGTATAGTTTTAACCAAACATACTTATATGAGGGATGATTTATGAAAGTTTTGATTGCAGAGGACAATGCGGCATCTAGAAAATTGTTAAAGCATCTAATTAAATCTGTTCCGAACTATCAAATTGTCGGAGAAGCAGTAAATGGTGAGGAATTAATCAATAAAGTAATGGCTGAAAAGCCTGACATTGTGTTAGTTGATATTAATATGCCTTTATTGAACGGTATGGAAGCGGTGAAATCGTGTAAAAAAATTCTGCCAACCTTGCAGGTTATTTTTATCACAGGCCATGATGAATACGCATTGGAAGCCTTTGGAGTAAATGCAATTGATTATATTGTGAAGCCAATTGAACGGGACCGGCTTTATTCCGCTTTAGAGCGGTCAGCAGTCTTTTCGAAGCAAACCGGTACGATTTTGCCTCCTGCTCCAGTCAAAAAGGATTTAATGATCAAGCAACGTAATCAGTATTCTTTTATTCCGTTAGATGAGATTATTTTTATTGAAAGAGCAGACCGAAAGTCCGTTATTCATACGGTTAATCAAAAAATTGAGTTGAATGAGGCATTAACCGATCTTGAAGAAATCCTTGATTCACGATTTGTTGCCTCTCATCGTTCTTTTATTATTAATTTGCAGTATTTAAATAGAATTGAAACGGTTGGCCAGTCGTATATAGCTCATTTTAAAAATTACGAGGAAACTGCAAAGGTCTCTAAAAATAAGCTGGTTGAATTACAAAAATGTAAATCGTTGTAAAAAGTAAGGCTCAGTAATGAAAAAATTACTGAGTCTTATTTTTTTTTAAAATGTGCTTTTTTTGTTCGAATGAATGACAGGGTTTTCTGTATGAATGAAACTGCCTACCAAATGGACATAAAGCTTGTTTGAAGGTGATTAGACGAAAAAACTGTAAACGATTACAATCCAAGTATAGTAACAGGAAAGGAAAAGGGAACAAAGATGGTTGGGATTGTGGATGTAGCAAAAAGGGCAAATGTTTCTACTGCCACAGTATCAAGAGTATTGACAAGACCTGAATCAGTGACAGAAAAAACGACTGAAAAAGTGCTAAATGCGATTGAAGCATTGAACTATCAGCCTAATATTTTAGCACGCCAGCTGAGAAGGCTCGAAACCAAAACGATCCTAGTCGTTGTACCTGACATTACAAATCCTTTTTTTTCAAAGGTGTTAAGGGGGATTGAAGCTGTCGCTGTTGCAAAAGGATATCAGGTTTTACTCGGTGATACAGGCAATAATGTGGAACAAGAAAAAGGGTATTTAAACATCCTGCAGCAAAAAAAAGCAGATGGAATGGTGTTATTAACCGCAAGAATGGATGCTACAGCCGTTGAAGAGGTGGCACGAAGTTTTCCAGTCGTCTTAGCTTGTGAATATATAGAAGGCTCGAGTATCCCCACTGTTTCGATTGATAATATCAGTGCTGCCAGAAAGGCAACAGAATATTTAATCGAATTGGGACACGAAAGAATTGGCTACATCACTGGACCTCTCGATAGCGTGTTAAGCAGGGACCGACTCAAAGGATTTTATCAGGGTATGGCAAGGAATAACCTGAAAGTTGATCCAGTGTTAGTTCAAGAGGGAGACTTCACATATGATAGCGGGTTTAATCTTATGATGAAATTTTTCGCCCTTGGTCAACTTCCGACAGCGATATTCGCCTCAAACGATGAAATGGCAATGGGAGTGATTAAAGCGATTAAATCTAAGGGGCTTAAGGTGCCAGAGGATATTTCGGTTCTAGGTTTTGATAATCTGAAATTTTCTTCCGTATTTGAACCGAGCCTTACAACGATTGCACAGCCGGCATACGAAATCGGAGAGAATGCGATGGAATTACTGATGAATCTGATCAACAAAGAGGAAGTCAAACAAGAGCAAATTATATTAGCTGATAAGTTAGTTGTAAGGGAATCTTGTAGAAATATATAAAATTTCTTTGTTAAGAAATGTAATCCTTTACATTATTTGTAAGTGGGTAAAGTTCTTAATTTATATCCCGAATGTAAACGATTACTAGTTGGAATCTAGTAAACTTAAAAATTTCCGAAAAGGAGGTGGTGCCACACTTAAGATGTAAGGTGGTGCCAAAAAAATAAAGAGCATTGAATATAAAATGCTTCTCCTATATTACGAAAATAGTGGGGGGTATCAATTGAAAAAGCAAAGCCAAAAAAATGAAAACTATTCAATGAAATTATAAAAAAAGGATTGAGGCTGTCCGAAAACCAGCCTCTATCACGAAAAGAAGGTGAACTAAGATGGATCAACCTGTACTGGAAATGAAAAATATATGTAAAGGATTTAACGGCATTCCCGTATTGAAAAATGTTGATTTCTCCGTTAAAAAAGGGGAAGTTCATGCCTTAATGGGGGGGAATGGTGCCGGTAAATCTACATTAATGAAAATTCTAACCGGCGTGTATACAGCAGATAGTGGTGAAATTCTAATTGAAGGAAAACCTGTAAGTATTAAGAGCTATGAAGATGCGCAAAAGAACAATATTTCGATGATTTTCCAAGAGTTTAGTTTAATTCCAACTCTTACTGTTGCCCAGAATATTTATCTCACTCGTGAGAAGAAAACATCATTAGGGCTGCTCGATGACAAGGATTGTGAGAAGAAAACAGAAAAACTGTTAGAAGAATTAGGTGTAGATATTAAACCTACGGATATTGTACAAAACTTGGGTGTTGGTTATTGGCAAATGACAGAAATCGCAAAAGCACTTTCACAAGAAGCGAAAATCCTCATTATGGACGAGCCAACCTCTTCCTTAACCAAAAATGAAACAGAAGTACTATTTAGCTTTATTAACAAATTGACTGCAAAAGGTTATTCCATCATTTATATATCACACCGAATGGATGAAATCTTTGAAATATGTGACCGAATTACAATTTTACGTGATGGCCGATTTATCACAACTGAAACATGCAGTGAAACTGATCTTGACAGCGTGATTCAACATATTGTCGGCATGGAGTTTGACCAGGCCTTTGAATGGAAGGAACGTTCTTACGCAACAGACGTACCGCCGATTTTTGAAGTGAGAAACCTAAGTGCTAGCAAGGTTCAAGATATTAATCTTAAAATTCAGCCAGGAGAAATAGTTGGAATTGCGGGGTTGATGGGAAGCGGAAGAACTGAATTGCTTCGAATCCTTTTTGGTATTGATCCAATTGACACTGGAGAAATTTATGTTAATGGTGAGAAAAAATCGATAAAAAATGCTAGAAATGCGATCGATGCAGGGATAGCTTTGATTCCGGAGGATCGCCGGATGCAAGGATTGGTTCTTGAACATAGTGTCAAAGATAATATGATTCTACCAATTCTTTCAAAGGTAAAAAAAGGAACGTTTATTGATAATAAAAAATCCAATGACATTAGTAACGAATTTGTACAAAAGCTCAATATTAAAACCGATCATATTTTTAAACAAGCTAGATTGCTATCAGGAGGTAATCAGCAAAAAATTGTTCTTGCCAAGTGGCTGGCGAATGATCCTACTGTCTTAATGTTAGATGAACCAACGATTGGTGTCGATATTGGAGCAAAAACGGAAATCGTTGAGATTATTCGAGCCATGGCTGAAAGCGGAAAGGCAATCCTTGTGGTCTCCTCCGAACTCCCTGAATTGCTTGCATTGAGTGACCGTGTGGTTGTCATGCATGATGGGAAAATAAAAAAGGAAATGACGCGCAAGGAGATTAAATCAGAGGAGGAATTACAATATGGAATCCAAGGTTTCTAATATAGAAAAAACAACTACTCCGGTATTTAAAGGTTTTGAGTGGCGCAATTATATTGTCTATTTCGCCTTCATTGGAGTATTTATCTATTTTTCTATCACCTTAGGTGATGAAGGTTTCTTAACAACAGGAAACTTATTAAATATTGTTAGACAAACAGCCACTATTTCTTTAATGGCGTTAGCAATGACGTTTGTTATTAGTACAGGAGAAATTGATCTTTCTGTAGGTTCCATTGCCGCCCTTTCATCGCTTGTAGGAGCATTAGCTCTTCAAGCCGGTTATGGAATTGTGGGTGGACTTATTGGCGGTGTTGGTACCGGTCTTGTAGTTGGATTAATCAATGGTTTGCTTGTAACAAAAGTAGCGATTCCTTCATTCTTAGTAACACTTGGAACGATGGGAGCTATAAAGGGTGTTGCCATGTGGGTAACAAATACAGCACCTGTTCCGATTGTGGATACAAACTTCAATTTTATTTTTGGATCTGGTGATATCGGACCAATTCCGGTTCTTCTTCTGTGGACGGTTATATTTACTGTCATTGCTCATGTGTTACTTCGTAAAACAGCATTTGGACGTCAGGTTCTTGCGACAGGCGGAAATGAAAGTGCTGCAAGATTCTCTGGTGTCAATACGATGAAAATCAAGTTGATGGTTTTCCTTGGGACAGGTTTAATGGCTGGTATAGCTGGTCTTCTCTATGCAGGACGTATGAATGCGGGTAGATTCTCCTTCGGTGAAGGGGATGAACTTTCTGTTATCGCTGCGGTAATACTTGGCGGAACAAGCTTGTTTGGTGGAGTAGGAACAATTATCGGAACGATTGTCGGTTCTTTAATGATCGGTACGATTAATAACGGGTTGATCATTATGGGTCTGGATGTCAGTCAGCAAATGATTATTAAAGGAATTATCATTATCTTGGCTGTAGCATTTGGTAAGAAAGCAATGAAGAGATAGGTTTAATAAAAATGAAGTTACCTATGTGTCTATTTTATAAAAAAGAATCAATCACATGAGGTAACGCTCTAAAAAAGTACGTTACCTGCAACAAGAATAAACTTATGTACAGGAGGAAAAAACGTGAGGAAGATTAAAGTTGGTATTATTGGTACTGGTTTTATCGGCCCAACTCATATTGAAGCCATTAGAAGATTAGGCTTTGTAGAAGTCGTTGGTTTAGCAGAAACTAGTCAGGAGACGGCTGAAAAAAAGGCATCCGAGCTTGGAATCCCAAAAGCCTACGGTGATTACCGTGAAATGCTGAATGACAGCGAAATTCAGGTTGTGCACAATTGTACACCAAACCACCTTCATTTTGCGATTAATAAAGAAATTATTCTAGCAGGAAAGCATGTCGTTTCAGAAAAACCACTGGCAATGAACAATGAACAATCCGCAGAATTGCTGGAGCTGGCAGAAAAACACGGCGTAGTTCATGCAGTGAACTTTAATTACAGACAGCATGCCAGTGTACAAAACCTGCGTGCAATGGTTGCAAACGGCGACCTTGGGAAGGTAAATTTGGTCCACGGAAGTTACTTACAGGACTGGTTATTATATGAAACAGATTATAACTGGCGTTTAGCGCCGGAAGTGGGCGGGAAATCACGGGCGGTAGCAGATATAGGCTCCCATTGGTGCGATACTGTTCAATTTGTAACAGGCAAAAAGATTGTAGAAGTATTTGCTGATTTAGCAACTGTTGTTCCAGTAAGAAAGAAGCCTGCAGGAAACGTAGCTACTTTTGGGGCACAGATTAAAGAAGATATGAAATATGATGATGTACCAATCAATACAGAAGATTATGCATCCGTTCTTGTTCGCTTAGAGGATGGCTCTAGAGGAGTCTTTACCGTATCTCAAGTGAGTGCCGGCCGAAAAAATCGATTAAGCTTTGAAATCAACGGAGGTAAAAGCTCTGTTTTCTGGAATCAAGAGGAACCGGAAAAGCTGTGGATTGGACACCGAGATAAAGCAAATGAATTTCTTTTAGCAGATCCGGCTTTATTTACGGAGGAAGCGAAATCTGCTATCCACCATCCTGGCGGCCATAATGAAGGCTGGCCGGATGCATTGAAAAATATGATGTTGAATTTCTATTCGTTTATTCGAGATGGAAAGAGCTTGAAAACAGACAAGCCTAAGTTTGCGACCTTTGAAGATGGCCACATTTCCATGTGTATTACAGACGCTATTTTAGAAAGCCACCAGCAGCAGAAATGGGTGAAGGTTCAAACAAGTAAGGAGGTAATTGCATGAAATTAGGCTTCTTTATGGTCCTGTATCAAAATCTTCCGTTCAAAGACATGCTGTGCTCCGGGTGAATTATTGGATTACCGGAATTAGCAAGGGACTTTTTAAAGGCGATTGAATCTTTCGATAAAATTTTTGGTCTAAAATTATTTAACTTACTACACTATTAAATTAATCAATTAATGGAGGTTACTATGAAAAAACTTACTACACTAATCGTTGCGATACTCTTAATTACCAGTTTGATGCTTATGGGTTGTGGAAAACAAAGTTCAAATACTTCAGGGGAGCAAAAAAATGAAGAAGAAGTATCAGCTGAAATAACTTTCCCTCTTACTATTAACCCAGAAATAACAAGCGATGAGGAAATTTTAAGTAAGGGTCCAAATGGAGAAACAGCTGTACCTGCAGCAACTTTGCAATTGTCTGAAGAGGATGTAAAGAAAATTAAAGAAGGCAACTTCAAAGCGGCTATTTCCATGCACTATGCAGGAAATGACTTCTCAACTGCAATTATCAATGGTGTAAAAGATACTTTTGAAAAAATGGGTATAGAAGTTGTTGCTGTTACTGATGCACAATTTAAGCCTGAAAAACAAATCTCAGATATTGAAACTATCATGGCTAAGAAACCAGATGTAATTGTAAGTTTACCGGTCGATCCAGTGGCAACTGCTCCAGCTTTTAAAAAGGCTGCAGAAGCAGGAGTTAAATTAGTATTTATGGATAGTGTTCCAAATGGTTTCCAAGCTGGAAAAGATTATGTAAGCGTTGTTTCCTCAGATAACTATGGAAACGGTATCTACGCAGGTGAAGTCATGGGTGAAGCGCTAAAAGGAAAAGGGAAGATTGGAGTAATCTTCCATGATGTTGACTTTTTTGTAAATAACCAACGTAAAGAAGCATTTGAGAAAACGATTACAGAAAAATATCCAAATATTGAAATTGCAGTCCGTGGCGGAATTATCACTCCTAACGATGCTGAAAAAGTAGCCTCTGGTATGTTGGCAAGATACAAAGACTTAGATGGTATTTTTGCGATTTGGGATGTACCGGCGGAAGGAACACTTGCTGCAGCTCGTACAGCAGGGAAAAATGATTTAGTCATTTCTACAGTTGATTTGGGGACGAATGTAGCACTTCAAATTGCTTCTGGAGGAAATGTAAAAGGCCTTGGAGCACAATTGCCATATGAAAATGGAGTAGCCCAAGCTCTTGTTGCCGGTTATTCATTACTTGGTATGCAGTTAGAACAATTCTATGTTGTGCCAGCGATGAAAGTAACGCAGGAAAATGTATTAGATGTTTGGAAAATGGCTTATCGTCAAGATGCACCAGAAGTCATTCAAAATGCAGCTAAATAAACATTCATTTGCAAGCTAGAAAGTAGATTACATGTTTCCTAGAAAAGAATTAAAAACTGGAGACAGCGGCCGCTTTTAAGTGCGGCCTCTCCATCCAGGGGATGTTATCATAGACTATTAAAATTGTGATTAGGAGATGTTCGTATGATTAAGTACTCTTATAACACGCTAGTATATGCAGGAGAAGATATTGAAACTAGTATTGCCCGACTTTCTAAATTTGGTTATGACGGCGTTGAGTTTGTTGGCGAGCCAGATCAAATGGATGCTGCCCGCATTAAAGAATTACTAGAAAAATATAATATTGAAGCCTCCACCATTTGTGCTATTTATAACGCTGAAAGAGATCTAGTTTCCTGCAATGAAAATATTAGAAAAAATGCAGTCAATTATTTAAAAAGCTGCGTCGACTTTGCCAGCAAAATCGGAGCAAAAGGAATATCTCTCACTCCAACTGCCTGTATGAAAATTTATGGAGAGGCAGATCGAGAAACTGAGCTAAAGTGGGCTGAGGAAGGAATACGCGAAGCTGGTATTTATGCAGGAGAACATGGTGTCAGGTTGACAGTAGAAGCATGGAATCGCTACGAAAACTATTTAATCAATCGATTAGAGCAATCACTTGAGCTGGTTAATCGTGTTAATCTGCCAAGCGTAGGAGTTATGGGTGATACGTATCATATGAATATTGAAGAAGTAGATATTGCCGATACAATCAGAATGGTTGGAGATAAATTATATCACCTTCACATCGCTGACAGTAATAGAGCGGCACCAGGCAGGGGACATATCGATTTTAAGCCAATTGCTCAGGCTTTGCGCGATATTAACTATAGCGGATATTTAACGATGGAGCTATTGCCTCCGTTTGCAGATCCATTTAATGGAACAAGATGTGAAGAGTTTTATGATCAATATACAGAAGAGTCCATCGTTTTCCTAAAAAAACTATTTAAGGAGGAAGCATAAAATGGCTCAGAACACATTAGCTAACAACCAAGGGGCAGGAGCGGTGTTTAATCAAAAAGAAATGAAAGCTGCCGTAACTTACGCAGCACATGGTTTAAAAATTGAAACTGTACCAGTTCCAGAAATTAAAGATAACGAGGTTCTTATCAAGGTTAAAGCTTGTGGAATTTGTGGAACAGATCCACATATTTACAACGGTCATTTCCCCGCTCCCATGCCATTAATTCAAGGTCATGAATTTGCTGGGGAAGTTGTCAAGGTAGGAGCTTCTGTCACAAGTGTAGCAGTGGGTGACCGAGTTACGGCTGATATAAATATTAGCTGCGGAAATTGTTATTACTGCCGTACAGGACAAAAGCTATTCTGCGAGAACATTAAACAACTTGGTGTGCATACAAACGGTGCATTTGCTGAATTTGTAAAAGCACCGGAAAGTAATACTTATAAGTTGCCAGAAGGAATGACTTGGGAGGAAGGTGCTTATATTGAACCTCTTGCATGTGTCATCCGCGGGCAAGAGCGAGCAAATGTAGGTATGGGGGATATTGTAGCAATTATTGGTGCAGGGCCAATGGGACTTGCGCATGCTGTAATGGCAAAATTAAATGGAGCAAGTAAGGTTATTATTTCTGAAATGAACAAAGCACGTCTTCAGAAAGCAAGAGATCTTGGAGTAGACGTGGTTATTGATGCAATGGAAAAGGACCCTATTCAAGAAGTCTTTCATGCGACGGAAGGAAGAGGTGCTGATGTTGTATTCGAAGTAGTTGGTGCAATGCCAACCTATAGACAAGCTTTTCAAATGGTTCGAAAAGGTGGAACAATCGTAGCTTACGGTGCGGCCCCTGCTGATCAAACCCTAGATGTGAAGCCGTTTGAAATCTTTAGTAAAGAACTGACCATTGTAGGCTCCTATGCAGGTACTTATGGAACATGGACAAAAGCGATTCAATTGCTTTCATCTAAGAGATTTAATCCAAACGCCATCTTCAGCAAGACGATTAAATTAGATCGACTAGAAGAAGGAATTGTAGAGGCAGATAAAAACAAAGACACTATTAAAATCTTAGTTGAGATTGAATAATTAGGTGGACTAAGAATTTTTTTAGAGAATAAAAGGGATAAAGCAGCCGTTTTTATCCCTTTTAATTTATTCTGTATTGTCGAAATTTAAAGTATGAGGGAGCGATAATAAAAATGTTCAAATATAGTGCTACTCAATGGATATTCGGAAATGAACGTTTAGAAGATAGCTTAATAAGGTTGAAAAAATATGGATACCATGGTGTCGAACTAGCTGGAGAGCCGTTTTCCATTGATGTTGAGGAAACCAAAGAGCTTTTAAAAAAATATGAATTGGAATGCAGCTCCATTTGTGGAATTTTTACACCTGAAAGGGATCTTTCCTCATCAAACGAGGAAATTAGAAAAAATGCTGTGGAATATGTGAAAAAATCGGTTGATTTAGCGAAATCTTTACATGCCACAACTCTTATTGTCGTTCCTACATGTGTTGGTAAACTTAGTCCAGAAACAACTCTTGAGGAAGAATGGAATAATGCCGTATTGAGTGTGAAAGAGGTGGGGCTTTATGCGAAGGAACAAGGAATCATCCTTGCCATTGAAGCACTAAACCGTTATGAGACCTATTTAGTCAATAACCTTACTTTAGCCTTGCGTTTTGTTGAGGAAGTGAATGTAGAAGGTATTGGGATTATGGCTGATCTGTTCCACATGAGCATTGAGGAACGAGATATAAATGAATCGATTAAGAAAATTTCTCGTTATCTTGCCCATGTACACATTGCTGATAACACAAGGGAAGCAGCGGGGCTAGGACAAACAAATTTTGGACCAGTTATTTCCCTGCTTAAAGAACTTGGCTATAAGGGCTATATTACAATGGAGTTCCTGCCAGCGGTGTCAAATCCTTACGTGGCTTCAGTCCTACAAGGCGAATCCAATATTTTCGATGACTTTACAAAGCAATCGATCAAACATATGAAAGAAATCGTTGAAACACTAGTATAAAAGATTGATAGTAGAAAGGTGGAATTTATTAATGATTATTATTCATGCCTATCTTAAAGTGGAAGCACAACAACGTCAAGCATTCCTTGACCAAGCTAAACTAATAACGGTGCCATCTCAAGCAGAAGAAGGTAATATTAGCTATCAATATTTCGAAGATCCAGAACAGCCAAACACTTTTGTGTTTGTAGAAAAGTGGAAGGATCAAGCAGCAATAGACGTTCACGAAACAACCGCTCATTTCCGAAACTTTGTAGAAGTCCTTACGGAATTAATATGTGCACCGATTGAAGTACAACTATTCGAAGCAACTGTGATAAAAGGTAATTAACTAAAACGTGGGCTAACCTAGATAGTTAAACAAGCTTAACCCCCTTGTTCTAGAAATTTTAATTAGATAAAAAATACTATACTAGTAACTTAATTATTCATACTTAAAATGAATGACAGAAATCACACTAATCAAAGCAAAAATGTAATCGATTATACGGAATACCGGATTCCAAAAATTATGGAGGTCATACCATGAAGTTAGGTTATCAAACAAATACTTGGGGCGGCGTAGTGGGTCATCCAGCAGGAGTAACTTCTGTAAAGGAACTATACTATCTTGCATATGGTTCAACCGAAGAAGCATTAAAGGATATTGCGGAAGCTGGCTATGCTGGTTTTGAAATCTTTGATGGAAACTTAATGCAATATAAAGATAAAAAAGAAGAATTTTTAAAATTAATAAATGATTATTCATTAACTTTGGTTGGCGTATATACAGGCGGGAATTTTATTTTTCCGGATATATTAGAAGAAGAATTATTGAAAATTGAAAGCGTAGCGGCATTCGCGTCAGAAGTAGGTGCTGAGCATCTTGTGGTCGGCGGTGGAGCTATACGTACAAACGGCATTCTTGAAAGTGATTATTCATCTCTCGGCAATGCACTAAACAAAGTAGTTGAAATTGCTGAAAAATATAATCTTATTGCTAGCTACCATCCTCATTTGGGTACCAACGTTCAGGCTCCTGACCAGTTAGATAAACTAATGCCATTAACCAAGATTAATCTTTGCCCAGATACGGCGCATATTGAAGCTGGTGGTGGAGATCCTGTTGAGGTTATCAAAAAATATGTAGATCGTATTAAATATGTTCACTTTAAAGATTATGCAAATGGAGAATTTCTACCTTTAGGAAAAGGTCATCAGAGATTTGAAGAAATGGTTAAAGCATTGGAAGAAGCAAACTATGATGGCTGGTTTACAGTAGAGTTAGACAGCTATCCAGATCCAAAACAAGGGGCAAAAATCAGCCGTAGCTATTTAACTCAATTTGAAAAAGTAAATAAAGCTTAGTAATTAATCAGACTCATAGTAACTATAAAGAAATAATTATGCTGGTAGATAGAATTTTTCTTCAGCACTATTAAAAAAAGTAATTATCTAGGGAGGAAATTAAGATGAAAAAATTAAACGTAGGTATGATTGGCGGAGGATTTATGGGGAAGGCGCATTCCCTTGCCTATGCAGGGATGCCAATGTTTTTCTGGCCAGCACCAGCAATTCCACATCGCCACACAGTAGTAGATGTTAACGAACAATTGGCTAAAGATGCTGCCGCAAGATTGGGATTTGACAATTATTCTACGGATTGGAGAGAAGTCGTTAACAATCCGGAAATTGATGTTATTGATATTGTAACTCCAAATAATACTCATGCTGAAATCGCAATTGCAGCTGCAAAAGCTGGTAAGCATATTATCTGCGAAAAACCGTTGGCATTGGGCGCTGAACAAGCGAAGGAAATGTTAGAAGCAGTACAAGCTGCAGGAGTTAAACATGCGGTGGCTTTCAACTACAGAAGAACGCCAGCGGTTGCGCTTGCGAAAAAATATATTGAAGAAGGAAGAATTGGAAAAGTTCTAAGCTTCCGCGGAACGTATTTACAAGACTGGTCTGCTGATCCAAATTCACCATTATCATGGCGCTTCCAAAAGAAAATCGCTGGTTCTGGTGCTCTAGGTGATATCGGAACACACGTGGTAGATTTTGCACGTTACCTTGTGGGTGAAATTACAGATGTAAATGCGATGACAAAAACTTGGATTCCAGAAAGACCGATTCAAACTAGCGGTATTGACAAGTTAGGTACAGTAAAAGCAGGCGGAAATGATGTTCCAAAAGCTGAAGTTGATGTAGATGATGAAATGATTACCATGGTTAAGTTTGATAATGGCGCGATTGGAACAATCGAAGCAACTCGTAATGCATGGGGACGTAATAACTTCTTAACGTTTGAAATTCATGGTGAAAAAGGCTCTTTATACTTTAATTATGAGCGCCGTGACGAGCTTCAAGTTTGCTTCGCCGATGATCCAAGTGATGCAAAAGGCTTCAGAACTGTGTATACAGGACCTGCTACACCATACGGTGAAGGATTATGGCCAATCCCTGCTCTTGGTATTGGTTATGGGGAAACAAAAATTATTGAAACCTATGACTTATTTAAAGCAATTGTTGAAGATACAGAATTCTCACCAAACTTCAATGATGGCTATCAAATTGAATTAATCGCAGATGCGATCCTTGAATCAGCGGAAAAAGGTCAATGGGTTAATCTTGAAAAAACAGCAGAGGCTGTAAAATAACAAGAAAAGAGGCTTCTCAATCGAGATGCCTCTTTTCATATCTCTGTTGTTTATGATATTAATTAACTATTGAAAAAGAACAAGATGAAAAATATGTATCAGTTTTTGAAAAGAAATAACATCAAAAAGCGACGTATGATCAGGGAAGTCTCTGGTATCGTCGCTTTTTTAATACTCATACAAAACTTGTAAATACTATGGGTATTGATATCTAAGAGGTGAAGATGATGTTACAGCCATCAACGAAAATCACTAACTTAATTAAAGAACAATATGAGATTATTGATAAAGCAAACTCAAGAGTGGTTGAGATTTGGAATGAAGAAATTGTTTTTACTTTTGCTTGGTGGATTTCTTTCCTGCTAGTTACTGTTCCTTGGATCATATGGTTTTTTTATCGAAAAAAGGAAAGTACAAATCGATTGCTTATTGGTGGAATATGGACGATGTTTATTGCCACATGGTTAAATTATTTGGGAGTGACCCTAGGGTTATGGAGGTATAATGTCAAAACGATCCCTGTTATACCAGATTTTATTGCTTGGGATTTTTCCTTGATGCCGGTAACGATTATGTTTATTATTCAAATAAAACCTAATATGAAGCCAATTATAAAAGCCATTTTATTTGCAGCGGTAACTTCTTTTGCAGCTGAACCATTCTTTAAATGGTTAGGTTTTTTTGAATATCCAGCTTGGCACTTTTGGGCTTCCTTTCCCTTTTATATCGTGATATATCTTATTGCAAGTGCTCTTGTAAATGGCAAGAATTTTTATCCAATTAAATCCACAGGACTTTAAGAAACAAAGGGTACATAAATAGTACTAGGACTCACATCTCCTCCTGTAAAAATAATTGGTTGTAATTGATTAAGAAAATAAGTAGGGTATTGGGGGAAAGGCTGAAAATAGTACCAAGGATTTAAAAAAGGGTCATATTGATCATAATTATTAAAAGGTGAATAACGGTTTATCAATGTATTCCTTCTCCTTAAGTTTTTGGTTTAGGATATGTCAATAAATAGATAATGTGCTTGGTCTAATGACGTAAAAAAGAGCGACGGAATATCAGTTTTCAAAACTTAAACTGACACTCCGTCGCTTTTATCATTACGTTATTCTAAAACAACTGCTTTCTTCTATTATTGCCAATCTTTATGTACAAGCTATGATTTTCCATACATTTAAATAAGCGGATCTTTATAACTTTCAAGGGAGTCCAAATTTCTTTCATGTGGATATACGACATAGATGATCACCTTCCCAAAAAGAGTATGTTATATCATTCGCAATGAAAAGGGAAAATTTAGGGGGTATAACTCCATTTTATAATGTGGTCAATTGAGTGCACCATTGTAGTCAATTGAAGATACCTAAATTAGCTTCTCATGGTTTTATAATAAAGACACAAGAAAGCGTTTGCAGTAAGTCTTGGGGGTGAAGATGATATGGAAACAAATATGAATACGAAGAAAATAGAGGCAAAGCCAGAAACGAAAAGCTTGTTTAAGAGCAAAGTGAAATTAAAATCACTGTTAGGTTACATTGCATTCGTTGGCCCAGCTCTTCTCTTCTTTATTGTGATTCAAATCATTCCATTTATAATGGGAATCTATTATTCTTTTACATCTTGGAATGGTGTTAGTTCAAGTATAGAATGGGTAGGATTTGAAAATTATATTAAGATTTTTACGAGTGATCAGAGATTTGTACAATCGTTTCTATTCACAACAAAGTTTATGTTTGCAGCAGTGATTATTAGTAACCTGATAGGTTTTAGTCTTGCACTACTATTAAATGCTGCTTTAAAGACGCGTAATATTTTACGTACAGTTTATTTTATCCCAAATGTCATTGGGGGCTTATTGCTAGGGTTTATCTGGCAGTTCATTTTTGTAAAAGGGTTTGCTTCTATTGGAGAATATACCAATATCCCATTCTTCAAACTAGCATGGCTAGGGGATGCAGAAACAGCGTTCTGGGGGATTGTCATCGTGTTTGCATGGCAAATTAGTGGATATATGATGGTCATCTATATCGCTGCATTGCAGGGAGTGGATACATCATTACTTGAAGCAGCTAGAATTGATGGGGCAAATAATTTTACGATTTTGAAAAAAATTATTATTCCTTTAATTTTACCAGCATTTACAATTTGTTTCTTTTTGACGATTTCAATGGCATTCAAAATATTCGATTTGAACCTGTCATTAACAGGTGGAGGGCCTTTTAACTCCACACAGTCAGTCGCAATTAATATTTATCAAGAAGCATTCCAAAACAATCGATATGGTCTAGGTACAGCGAAATCGATCCTGTTCTTCCTTGTAGTTGCGATTTTTACAACTGTTCAAGTTCTATTTACGAAGAAGAGGGAGGTTGAGGCATAATGAATCAAAAATATACAAAAAAGACATTTGTGCTTGAAATCATTGGAATCTTAATCGGCCTCATTTTCCTTATTCCGTTTTACTTTGTAATAATTAATTCGGTGAAAGGCTTTGCTGATATATTGGTTGATTCTGCAGCTTGGCCGAAGGAAATTTTATTTTCAAATTACGTAAAGGTATGGGATGTTATTAACTTTCCGAGAGCCTTTTGGAATTCATTAGTGATTACCGTTTTTAGTAATATTGGTCTAGTAGTCATCAGCTCGATGGCGGCCTGGAAAATGGTTCGAACTCCAGGGAAGTTTAGTAAAATACTGTTTGTAT
Source organism: Bacillaceae bacterium (assembly GCA_041640535.1). Taxonomy (GTDB): domain Bacteria; phylum Bacillota; class Bacilli; order Bacillales; family Bacillaceae_L; genus Litchfieldia. The sequence goes on along the minus strand of JBEQAC010000007.1, from coordinate 20,844 downwards.
TCTTTGTGTCAGCGATGGTGATTCCGTTCCAAACAGTGATGATTCCATTAATGAAGCTTGGAGGAGCCCTTGGAATCATGAATAGTATTCCAGGACTGATCATCATGTACTTTGGTTTTGGTGTTCCACTTTCGTTATTTCTTTATCACGGTTTTGTGAAAACGGTTCCGACTGAAATTGAGGAATCCGCTCGCGTAGATGGTTGTACACAATTTGGGGTATTTTGGAGAATTGTTTTTCCACTATTAAAACCGATTACAGTGACTGTGGTAATATTAAATACACTGTGGATCTGGAATGACTTTTTATTACCAATGCTTGTATTACAAGATCCAAGTTTAAGAACAATACCTTTAGCAACAAGCTCTTTCTTCGCGCAATATACAAAACAGTGGGATATGGGTCTTGCGGCGTTAGTACTTGGAATCACACCAGTCATTGTTTTCTTCTTATTTTTACAAAAACATATTATTAAGGGGATTGCAGCTGGTTCAATTAAGTAAGTCTTACCATCTTGGTATAGATCTTTCGTGACATTCACGTGACGAAAATTTATATAAAAAATTATCCTTATTAAACAGGGGGTTAACTCAAATGAAGAAACGCATGTTATTTATGTTCTTATCGATGTTATTAATCGTAGGAGTTTTTGCAGGATGTTCAAATTCTTCATCAAATGGTGAAAAACCAGCGGATGAAGCAGGTTCAGGTACGAAAGAAGAAGTGGTGACACTTAACTTCTTCCAATTTAAAGTTGAAATTGCTGATCAATTACAAGAAATGATTAATGAGTTTGAAAAAGAACATCCAAATATTAAAGTAAAGCTTGAAACTGTTGGTGGTGGTGCGGATTATGGTGCAGCACTAAAAGCAAAATTTGCTTCTGGAGAAAAGCCAGATATTTTTAACAATGGTGGATTTAAAGAGCTTGAGCTTTGGAAAGAGCACTTAGCTGATCTTTCAAATGAACCTTGGGCAGAGCATGTATTACCAATCGGGAAAGTTCCAATGACAGATGAAGAAGGCAAGCTTTATGGTATGCCAGTTAACTTAGAAGGATATGGATTTGTTTACAATAAGGATTTATTTGCAGAAGCAGGAATTACAGAAGCGCCAACTACAATTTCTGAATTAAAGACTGCTGCAGAAAAGCTTGAAGAAAAAGGCATTACTCCTTTCGCAGCTGGTTATGGTGAGTGGTGGGTAATTGGACAACATTTGTTAAATATCCCATTTGCACAACAAGATGATCCGGTTGCATTTATCGAAGGATTATATGATGGTTCACAGTCTCTAGTAGATAATGAGCAATTTAAACAATTCAAAGAAGTGTTAGATACTGAAATTAAATTTGCGAATGCTAATCCATTAACAACGGATTACAACACTCAAGTAACACTTTTTGCGTCAGGGAAAGCAGCAATGCTACAACAAGGAAACTGGACTGAGAACATGATTTATGAAATCAATCCAGACATGAACATGGCGTTCTTACCAATTCCAATCAGTGATGATGCAGATGCAAATCGTCTTCCTGTTGGTGTTCCAAATAACTGGGTATTAAATAAAAACTCTGAGAACTTAGAAGAAGCAAAACTATTCTTAAACTGGATGGTATCTTCTGAAACTGGTAAACGTTATATTACAGAAGAATTCGCATTTATTCCAGCATTTGATAATATTGAACCAACTGGATTAGGTGACTTAGGTCAATCCATTTTAGAATACTCTAAAGAAGACAAAACAATCCCTTGGACTTGGTTCAGATGGCCAGATGGAGCAAACAAAGAGTTTGCTGCAGCTATTCAAGAGTATGCAGCTGGAAAAATTGATTATGACACAGTGTTAAAACGATTCCAAGATACGTGGAATAACTTAAAATAAGGAAACAATAAACTATAGGAAGTAGACTAATATGGTCTACTTTCTATAGTTATCTTCGTTTTCAGCATGCTCTTACTATATAATTGTTATAGAAAGTAAGGCATGGGGAGGCACATCGTGATTAAAAAAAGCATTAGAAATAGACTTATCATCCTATTAATGTGCGCGACGATTATTCCGTTTGGTACGTCCATTATCATTACCTATTATCATACGAAAGAGTCCTTTAAGAATCAGGTCGTTCAAGAAAATAGTAATCTAATGTATCAGGGGAAGGTCAACCTCGAAAGTTATTTATCCGAACTAGCTGGATTAACCCTGTCTTTATATAATAATCCAGATTTCGTTAATTTTATGAAAACATCACATACGGAGAATAACTACTTAACAATCGGGACAGTTAAGCATGTATTACAAACTTTGCTCTATTCTGAAGACAATATAGATCGAGTGTATATATCGTTTCTTGATAATTACAAGCTTGTCTCTATTTCGAAACGTTCAACCGTTGTTTTTTCTTCCTATATCAATGATAAGAATAAAGAATATTATCAAAAGACGCAGGAAAGCCCATATAACTTGTATATCGATGCCATGCATGATCAACAAAATGACGAGTCGATTATTAGAAGAAAGCCGAAAAACGTTTTTTCCATCCACCGTGCATTTACTGATGTTCCTTCAGATCATATTCTCGGTTACATTTCTATCGAAGTTTCACCAAATGAGATCTATAAACTAAGTGAAAACCTTTATAATAAGGATAGAGAGGAGTTTTACATTCTTTCTCCAGAGGGAAAAGTAGTTTATAGTTCGACTATAAATGTAAATGAAAATCAAGAATGGATCGGTCATTTGCTTCAAAGTGAGGAAGGTCATGGTACGAGGGAATGGGCGGATGAAGACTTTCATGGAGTGATGATTTACGATAAAATTGCGGAATCAGCAGGGGGCTGGATTTTAGTAAAAAGAATCCCGTACACCACCCTCTATGAAAGCGCTTTTGAAGTGACGAAAATTAATATTATATTTGGGATTATTGGCTTAGCTCTTGTGATTTTAGCTACACTTTTTGTCTCTTTTAGGATTACATCACCGATTCGTGTTCTTTTACAAAATATTGACCGGGTAGAAGAAGGGAATATGAAGGTTCAATTTAAGTCCTTTGGCGATGACGAAATCGGGATACTTGGAAATCGATTCAAAGGCATGATTGAAAAAATTAATCATCTTATTAATCGAGAATACAAGCTTGAAATCGAAAATAAAACGAATCAATTAAAGGTGCTTCAATCTCAGATTAATCCTCATTTCCTTTATAATGCATTGCAATCGATTGGAACGGTCGCACTAAAAAATAAAGTGCCACAAATCTACACTCTCGTGACCCATTTATCAACGATTATGAGATATGGGATGAACATCGAAGAACAGATGGTTCCACTCGTAAAGGAAATCAATTATACGAAAGCATTTCTTTTATTACAAAAAGAACGGTTTGGTGATCAATTAGAGTATTCGGTTGTGGTTGATGAAGAGGTAAAACTTGTCGTTGTGCCAAAAATGGTGATACAGCCAATTATTGAGAACTACTTCAAACATGGCTTTGATATTCGTGAAGGAGTAGGGAAAATTGAATTGACTTGTACAATGGATGGAAATAACCTACTCATTCGAATTTCAGATAATGGAGTTGGAATTACGGAAGATCGACTAAATGAGATATATCGGCATTTTGAGGAAGGTGTGGTTCGCAAAGAAGGAGAAGATTCGAATATTGGTTTAAAGAATGTGTATATGCGTTTGAAACTATATTATGATGAAAAAGCCACTTTAAAGCTAGAAAACCAAAAGGAAGGTGGACTTTTGGTTACAATGAAACTGCCTATGATGGTGGAAGGTGGATCTAAATGAAAGCAATCATAATTGATGATGAAAAACATGTTCGTGAAGGACTTCTTCTTTTAGCAGATTGGGAAAAGGTTGGAATTGATACGATTTTTGAAGCAGAGGATGGGGAGGAAGCAGTTAAACTCATAACTGAGCATTCCCCTGAGATTATTTTTACCGACATGAGGATGCCTCGAAAGGACGGGATTAGCTTATTAAAATGGCTTCACTCCTCCTCCATTCCAAGCATCACGATTGTGGTGAGTGGCTATGATGATTTTGAATACATGAGAACTGCGATTTGCTATAACAGCTTTGATTATATCCTTAAGCCGATCGATCCAGAGATTTTAAATGAAACGTTGGAGAGAGCGGTGGCGGGATGGCGTAGTAGAATGAAAGTTGATGAATCTATTGTCAAAGATGTGGAGAAGCTAGAAACTGAAAAAAATAGTATGCAAGAGATTGAAGAATACTTGAGGCTTCATTATGACCAAGATATCACACTGCAGCAAATTGCAGATCAGTTCTTTTTAAGTCGAGAATACATCTCACGTAAATTCAAGCAGGATTTTCATGAAACGATCACTGATTATGTTATGAAAATTCGAATTGAGAAAGCGAAAGATTTACTAGAGAACCAACAGTTAAAAATATATGAAATTGCGTATCATGTGGGGTATGCCAATGAAAAATACTTTAGTAAGGTCTTTAAAAAGTGTACGGGTATGACCCCAAATGAATATAGAAATTCTTTACAAACAAAAAATTAAAAAGGTAGGTTAGGGAAAATGGTAAATGTGACAGTTTGGAATGAAAATCGCCATGAGAAAACAAATGAGGTTGTGAAATCCGTTTATCCGGAAGGGATTCATGGAGCAATTGCGAGCTTTTTAAAGAAGGAAGATTTTAATGTAAAAACAGCAACATTAGATGAAGCAGAGCATGGGTTGACTGAGGATGTACTAAACAATACTGATGTATTAGTATGGTGGGGGCATATGGCGCACCATGAAGTTAGTGATGCTGTCGTTGAAAAGGTGAAGCAGCGAGTATTGGATGGAATGGGCTTAATCGTGCTTCACTCTGGCCATTTTTCAAAAATCTTCAAGACTCTGATGGGAACAACTTGTGATTTGAAATGGAGAGAGGCGGATGAAAAGGAGCGTATCTGGATTGTGGACCCGAGCCATCCGATTGCTGAAGGCCTCGGAGAGTACATTGAGCTAGAAAAAGAAGAAATGTATGGGGAGCACTTTGATATTCCTGCTCCTGAAGAATTAGTCTTTGTCAGCTGGTTCGAAGGCGGAGAAGTGTTTAGAAGTGGGTGTACATATCGTCGAGGACAAGGAAAGATCTTCTACTTCCGTCCAGGGCATGAAACATACCCAACTTATTACAATGAAGAAGTTCAACGAGTGATTACAAATGCTGTGAAATGGGCGAAGCCAACCACCCTTCCGAAGCCTGTGTATGGGAATGCGAAGCCATTGGAGGAGATTAAGGCGAAGTAAGAGGGGAATCCTGTTCCCGGAAATCGGTGCTGGTGCTGAAAACGGTTAGAAGATGAGGTATCTTGTTCCCGGAAATTAGAGCTGGTGATAAAAACGGGAACAAGCAGAGCGATCTTGTTCCCGGAAACGAGAGCTGTTGATAAAAACGGGAACAAGCAGAGCAATCTTGTTCTCGGAAACGAGAGCTGTTGACAAAAACGGGAACAAGCAGAGCGATCTTGTTCCCGGAAACGAGAGCTGTTGATAAAAACGGGAACAAGGAGAGCAATCTTGTTCTCGGAAACGAGAGCTGTTGACAAAAACGGGAACAAGTAGAGCAATCTTATTCTCGAAAACGAGTGCTAACGATAAAAAAAGGTAAGAAGATGAGGTATCTTGTTCCCGCAAATAAGAGATAGCACTAAAAATAGGAACAAGAAGTTAATAACTCATCGCAAACAACAAAGCAAAAAGCAGAACCCACCAAATCGAAGGGGTCTGCTTTTCTATTCCTATTATAACTTCTCGGCCAATGTATTAAATTGATAATCCACCGGAAATGCCTCAGGCTTTTCACATGTACTTTGCATTTGATAGAAGGTTCCACTATCTGATGAATCATGGAAACCATGCATCGCTTCTAAAACATGGAATGCCAGCTCTCCATTTGCACGATGTTGTTTTCCAGTTAGAATAGCGAGGGCCATATCTGCTACACCGACGCCGCGGCTATTACCAGAATAGTTATGTGTAAGCGGGACCTCGACAAAGTCCTTTTCATCTCTCTTACGAATACGAACTGGTCCACCAAATGTATTTGGGTCTGGAACAAGTAATGTTCCCTCACTGCCATAAATTTCGATTGGAGGAAGCGTCGAACCGCCAAATGCATCAAAGCTAGTCGTAAGCGTTCCAATTGCTCCAGAACTAAACTCCATTGTACCAGCAATATGAGTCGGCGTTTTTACTTGAACGACTGTTCCTGCTTTCGGCTGGCTTAAAATCGTACGTTCAGGGTAACTAATACGAGTGGAGCCTGAAAGACGATTGATTGGACCTAATAAATTAACTAATGCAGTTAAATAATATGGTCCCATATCAAACATTGGGCCGCCACCCTCGTCATAGTAAAACGCAGGATCTGGATGCCAATGCTCATGGCCACGGAAAATAACAAATGCAGAGGCACCAATTGGTGTACCAATTTCGCCTTTTTCAATCAAATGGCGAGCAGTTTGGATGCCGCCACCTAGGAAAGTATCAGGAGCACTACCCACAAGTAATCCTTTTTCTTTTGCCACTTCTAAAATCTTTTGACCTTCTTCACGTGTGACCGCAAGTGGTTTTTCAACATAAACATGCTTTCCAGCTTCAAGGGCTTGAATACAAACCTCTGCATGCGCCTTTGGAATGGTTAAATTGATAATAAGATCTACCTCAGGATCTGCAAGGATTTCGCTTACTGTATATGCCTTTGGAATATTAAATTTCTCAGCTTGAGCACGAGCTCTCTCCACATCTAAATCCGCGCAAGCAACAAGCTCTAAATGATCGAAGCTAGGAATGTTTTGCATATAGATTGAGCTGATATTTCCACAACCGATAATACCAATTTTAACTTTACTCATGTATGTTCCTCCAACTATAATTATTGACTATCTCCCATACCTGTATAGATTCGACTGCCATTTCCTACTGAAGCATATGTTTCCGCTTCTTTCTTTGCATATAGAGTTTTTCCTTCTGCCGCCCATTGGAAGCCTCTGCGCATAATAAGAGATACTTCAGGCATAGACACGATATTCGCAAGATGCCCTAATGAACTATAAAATACACGGCCAACTCCCCAGCGCTTTGTCCATACAACAGGCATATCAACTGCTTTATTTAAAGAATGTGGTCCTGCTACAACAGGGAAGCGAGTTGTTGCAAGTACTTCTACAGCAGGATCAACATGTAAATAATATTGCTCACTTACAACTTTAAAATCTTCGAAACCATCTAGGATTGGACTAGAAGAATGTTTAACATTGACCATATATTCAACACCGTCATTCCCAGGATGAGCCACCCAGTTTCCACCAGTCATGAACTGCCAGTCAACGTTATTTCGGAATGAATCACACATACCACCGTGACACCCAGCTAATCCAACACCGCTCATCACAGCTTCAGAAATATTGTTAACGTATTTTTGCTCAATTTGTCCCATTGTCCAATGAGGAACAATTAAGTCTAGGGATTTTAATTTTTCAGGATCTGCATATGCATCAAGGCTATCAGATACTTCTACATCAAAATTCTCTTCTTCTAGGATGCCTTTGAAAATACCAGCCACTTGTTCAGGCTCATGACCGTCCCAGCCACCCCATACAATCAATGCTTTTTTTGTCATCGTTTTTACGCTCCTTTATATTAACTATAAATTTGAACATAGTTTTTGTGCCTAGCTCTAGCGCCCAGCTATTAGTGAACTTCACTCCCCTCCTTACGATAAGTCAACATCGAATCGCTTCACTCATCGTGTTTCCTTTATCTCATGCGGAGTGCTCCAGTTCATACGTCGCTATACGGGCGCTTCGCTGTTCTGTTTACAAATCAGAAACTTTTACCCATTGTCTTTTCTCAACAGAATGTTCGACTGCTTCTAAAACCTGTTGACATTTCACGCCATCAACAAAGTTCGGTACTGGTTGACGGTCTTCACTAAATGCTTCCATTAATTCGACCATGCCATGAATAAACGTGTGCTCATACCCAATTGTATGTCCAGCTGGCCACCAAGCCTCAGAATAAGCATGAGGGGCATCAGTAGCTACGACACGACGGAAGCCTTGTACGTCTTCTGCGTCATCCGTAAAATAAACCTGAAGCTCGTTCATGCGCTCAAAGTCAAAAATTACGCTACCTTTGCTACCGTTAATTTCAAATGAATTTGTACTACGGTGACCTGTTGCAAAGCGAGTGGCTTCAAAGCTACCTAGAGCGCCATTTGCAAATCGAGCCATAAATAAAGTCGCATCATCAACCGTGACAGGCCCTTTTGGAGAGTTTTCATCACTTGTAGCTGATAACCCGGTCATATTAGAAGGAATAGGACGCTCTTTGATAAAGGTCTCACTCATCCCAATGACTTCAGAAATATCACCAACGAGATAGTGAGCCATATCGATAAGATGCGCTCCTAAGTCACCATGTGAACCAGAACCAGCTACTTCTTTTTGAAGTCTCCATACAAGAGGGAAGTTCGGATCAATAATCCAATCTTGTAAAAACCATGCACGGAAATGAAAGATCTCTCCTAAACGTCCTTCATCGATTAATTTTTTTGCAAGCATGACAGCAGGCGTAAACCTGTAGTTAAACCCAACCATATGCTTCACACCAGCTTCTTCAGCTACGGCTAACATTTCACGAGAATCCTCAAGTGTAAGCGCTAATGGTTTTTCGCAGTAAAGATGTTTACCAGCTTTAGCTGCTGCAATTGCGATTTCTTTATGTGCGTCACTAGGTGCGTTAATATCGATGATATCAATATCATCACGCTCGATGAGGCTTTTCCAATCAGTTGTGTATTCTTCCCAACCAAATTGTTTTGCCGCTTGAGCGACAGCTTCCTCATTTCGCCCACAAATCACCTTCATTTCAGGCTTGAGACTATTTGGAAAGAACATTGGAAGGTCACGGTACGCATGACTATGTGCTTTTCCCATAAATTTATATCCAATCATCCCAACGTTAACCGACTTCATCCTATCATCTCCCTTTATTTTATATGAAAAGTTAAATTGAATCTCTTTCTACAACATAGACAGGCAATCGTTCTTGATAGCCTTCTGTTTTACCTTCTAAAAGTGCTTGTAGAACTTTTTCTGCAGCCATTTGTCCCATTTCAAATAAAGGAACTTGAACTGAACTTAACTGCGGATGGATAATACTAGCAACATCTGAATCATCATAGCCAATCAGGGCATAATCTTGACCAGCAAGAAACCCTTGTTTACTAAGGCCTTGCATTAGACCAATCGCCATCCGATCATTCCCAGCAAAAACAGCATCAATCTTAGACATCATTGAACCTAATTCCTGTGCGATTTTAAGACCACTTGTACGACTATAATTTCCCTCGAATACCCACTCATGCTTAGGTGTGATTCCAGCTTGACGAAGTGCATCCTGATACCCTTTTAATCGGTCAGAGCTATTTGAATACTCAAGAGGACCATTTAAGAAAGCAATGCGTTTGTGGCCTTTTTTTATAAAAAGGGACACGGCTTCAAAGCTACCTTCATAATGCTTGGCATCAATGGAGTTAAATGGCTCGTCGTCAAAGGTCTGGTTGACTAAACAATAAGGAAGACCAAGTTCATGCAATCTAGCAATCTCTTCTTTTTCACCAGGAACATTCCGTGAACCTAAGATAATACAGCCATCCACCTTTTGTGATTGGAAAAGCTGAACATAATCTTTACGTTCATGTGGAGATTGAAATAATAATAGTAAGTTGTATTGGTGTAACCCAAGCTTCACTCCAATTCCACTGAGGATTTCAGAAAAATAATGTGTAGATAGTAAGTGAACTTTAGGAAGATAAGGAACGATGACACCGATGTTTCCACTTTTGCCTTTCGCAAAGCTTTGAGCAATAGCGTTAGGCTGATAATTCAACGCTTTCGCCGCTTCAACTACCTTTTGCTTTGTCTCTTCACGGATGGGTCCAACATTATTAAACACACGCGATACTGTTGCTTCCGACACACCCGCTAATTTCGCAACATCAATTCTCTTAGCTAAAGGACTCCCCTCCATTCACTACAGCAAAAAATACTAAAATTTTGAACTAAGTTTTGCTGTCTAGCTACAGCACCCAGCAACTAGTGAACTTCACTCTCCTCCTTACGATAAGTCAACATCGAATCGCTTCGCTTTAAGTGTTTCCTTTATCTCATGCGGATCGCTCCAGTTCATACGTTGCTAAATGGGTGTTTTCGCATTTCTTATGTACACGCGTACATTTTCTCAAAAATACAATGCACTGTCAATCAAAAAGTAAGGGTTTTCATAAATTACTATTTTTTAATTGTACTAAGACAACTTTTGGTTCAAATATATATGCCTTTAGGAGGATGGAAATAGAAGGGGAAGGGAGAATCGGTGATGAGAAATGAACAGGAAAGACATGCTACCCCAAATATGATGACCGTAGTTGATCCATATGTGTATCAAACCTTACAGCAACTTGCGGGAAGGCATGTCGTCATTCAGACAACGAAGGATAGTGTTCGTGGTGACCTAAGAGATATAAAGCCAGATCATGTTGTCGTAGATGTAGCGGGGTATTTATTTTTTGTAAGGATTCAACAAATTGTTTGGGTGATGCCTTACAACAAATAATAGAGGCGGAGGGATAGAGATTGATTAGAAGAATGGATCAAATTGCCATAGAATTACCGAGGCCAAGGGAAGCAGATCCTGATGCTGCATCTGCTGTGCAGGAGTTGTTAGGTGGAAGATATGGAGAAATGTCGACATTAAATAATTATATGTATCAATCTTTCAATTTTCGTAATAAAAAGAAGCTAAAGCCTTTTTATGATCTTGTTGCAAGTATTACCGCTGAAGAATTTGGACATGTGGAACTGGTTGCGCATACGATCAATATTATGATGACCGGAAGTACATTTCCAGGTGACCCAGATATTGCACCGATGAGAAATGCAAAGGATAAGCGAAGTCACTATCATTTTATTGATAATGCACAAACCGCACGTCCTGGTGATTCACACGGTCGCGCATGGACGGGGGACAATGTGTTTAATAGCGGGAACTTGGTGGTGGATTTGCTTCATAATTATTTTCTTGAAATTGGAGCTCGGACACACAAGATGAGAGTTTATGAAATGACAAGTCATCCAACTGCTCGTGAAATGATCGGTTACTTACTTGTGCGTGGCGGAACACATATTGTGGCTTACGCAAAAGCACTAGAAGTAGCGACGGGTGTTGATATGACGAAAATGCTCCCAGTTCCAAGTCTTGATAACCGCGTATTTGAAACCACACGTAAATTTGAAGCAGAAGGTGTGCATCGAAAACTTTACACATGGAGTGATACTGATTATAAGGATATCGTTCAAATTTGGAAAGGATCACATCCAGAAACAGGAGAACCACTTGAAGTGATTCAAGGAGCGCCAAAAGGGGCGCCGGTGCCTGATTATGAGGAAGTACCAGAAGAATTTGCACCAGGTGTATCCTATGAAGACTTTATGCAAATTGCGAAAAGACTGCAGAGGAATGCAGGTCTATAAATATTTTGGAGGCGACTCCGTGCGATCGCCTCTAACCAACTATAATCAGGTAGTTCGGCAATTAAGAAGATGGATTCGACAAATTTCTCGCTTTTTGTCATTTTTTCTTTATAAGGGGTTGCATCTTCTAAATGAAGTTGCTATAATCTAAAACATAACCAAGCGGGTTTAGTTTATAGTATTGCGGGTGTAGTTTAATGGTAAAACCTCAGCCTTCCAAGCTGATGTCGTGAGTTCGATTCTCATCACCCGCTCCATACATATTTTCACAACGCAGTGTTTCGTTTACTAGAAAACGAGGTGTTGCGTTTTTTCAATTTTTCCATAGTGAAAATGTGAATTACTCTGCTATTGAAGTGACAGCTTCACCACCATGAATTTGGATAAACATATCCTTTAATGATTGGATGAGCTTTAAACCTTCATCGGCATTCATGGTTGGTCGCAAATAAATGAATTGAATGGCGTTTTTCGTATCTTTCGTGACAGCAGTTCGATTCGAGTCAACATAAGGACTACCAAAAGGTCCAGTAGCGTCACTTGTAAGAAGCTTTTGTTCCATTGTAATGGTTCTACCGTTTATCCCCTCGTATTCGTCACCGGTCTTGCCAATACGTACCTCAATGATCTGTCCATTTATTTTATCAAGATCATAAATTCCGATTGGAACTTCATATTGAAGCGAAAAGAAATTATTAATGTCGGCTGCAGAATGAATCGTTGTGATGTAATTTTGTTTTTTGATTCGTCGATATAAGGCCTCGGCAGAAGGGCGATAACGATTTGGATCCGTTCCAATTTTTTTAAAGACGTCTTTCCATTCTTTTAACCCTTCATAATCAGAAAAGTTTTTTCCTTCAAGGTCAAAGTAAATATTTTCTTGAAACAACTGTAATCTCCCTTTGACCATTTGTGGAGAGTCGCTCACTTCAATGTTAGAATATTGAATAACGCCAAGTTTAAATCCAGGAACTTTTTCTTTTAATTCTTGTGAAATCACAATTTCCAAAATTTCTTCCTCCATTTATGGTGTAGTTTCCTTTACTATATCTTATGGAGATAAAAAGTTAAAACATCTTGATTGAAAGGAGGCGATTGTATGAACATTCATCAGTTAAAGCAGGAGATTATTGAATATAGCAAGACCATTGGGATAGATAAAATTGGATTTGCAAGTGCATCAGTGTTTGACGAGTTGAAAAATCGCCTCATCACACAACAGCAGTTGGGATATCAATCAGGTTTCGAAGAATCAGATATTGAGAAACGAACAAATCCAGCATTACTTTTACCTGAGGCAAAATCAATCATCGCGATTGCCTTAGCTTATCCATCGAAATTAAAAAATGCTCCACGTAGTTCAAAAGAGGAACGACGTGGGATTTTCTGCCGTGCCTCATGGGGACAGGACTACCACCATGTATTAAGAGATCGACTACAAAAGCTAGAAGCTTTTATCATAGAAAAAGTTCCAGATGCAAAGTTAAAGTCAATGGTTGATACAGGAGAGCTCTCAGACCGAGCAGTTGCTGAGCGTGCGGGAATTGGCTGGAGTGGGAAAAATTGTGCGATCATTACACCTGAGTTTGGCTCTTATGTCTACCTAGGTGAAATGATGACAAATCTGCCATTTGAACCTGATACACCCATGGAGGACCGTTGTGGGTCATGTAATAAATGTGTTGAGGTTTGTCCAACCAATGCGCTTGTTCAAGGCGGACAACTTGATTCAACGAAATGCATTGCCTTTTTAACACAAACAAAAGGGTTCCTAGCAGATGAATATCGGACAAAAATCGGAAATCGCCTCTATGGTTGTGACACATGTCAGACGGTTTGTCCAGAAAATAAGGGCAAGGATTTTCATTTGCATCCGGAAATGGAGCCAGATCCTGAGGTGGTCAAACCGAAATTAAGAGGGCTTTTACAAATAAGCAACAAAGAATTTAAAGAGACATATGGTTCTATCTCAGGGTCATGGAGAGGGAAAAAGCCGATCCAACGAAATGCAATTCTAGCGCTTGCCCATTTCAAAGATGAAACAGCAATAGAGGATTTATCGAAAGTGTTAGTACAGGATCCGAGGCCTGTCATTAGAGGAACAGCAGCGTGGGCGATTGGGAAAATCGGAAAGGATTCGTCTCAAGCGATTTTGGAAAAAGCATTAGAGAAAGAAAAGGACGAAGAGGTCATCGAAGAGATTAAAAAAGGGATGGCGTTGTTAATGAAGAGTTAATTCACCACAACTGGATGAATTAGCTCTATTTTTTAGTCTAATGAAAAATCAACCACATACATATGTTTTGAACCTACATTCTTGAAAGTGGTGATTACTATGAAAGAAAAACTAATTAAATTACTAGAAAGTCGAGCACAGCTGTTTGTAGGGAATGACCATCGAAGCAGCTTTGAAGTAGATAGTAAAGTCTCAGAAATCATTCAAAAAAAAAGAGAATCATATTTGAAACGAGAGGCTGAAATTGTAAAATGTCATGCAGAGTCACAAATCGTTCGAAAAAACCATGTAGAAGAGGATGTTCACCTACACTATCGTGTTCATTTTCAGTTTTTAGTGAAACAATTGGATAAGTTAACCTTAGAGGAGAAATGTGAGGAGCGGACTGCCATCTTCCGTAATGGAGAATTAATCGGAGATACAGAAAATCCGATTGATCGAGAAAATATGGAACATGAGACCTTGCAATTTGAAGAAGAATCCATGGCTCGTAGTGGCTATCAATATGATCGATTAGCAGCGGTGAGGTATGCAGAACGATGGTGGAATAGTTATAATCCAAAATTTCGGAAATTCGATGTGGATTGTACAAATTATATTTCCCAGTGTATTCATGCAGGTGGAGTACCAATGAGTGGCATGCCAAATCGAAGTAAGGGTTGGTGGATGCAGAATAACAATTGGAGTTTTAGTTGGTCAGTTGCACACTCCATGCGATGGTACTTAAGCGGGGCGAAATCGGGACTAAGAGCAAAGGAAGTCCCCTCTGCAAAAGATTTACTACTTGGGGATGTCATTTGCTATGATTTTCAGGGAGACGGGAGATTTGATCACACCACGATTGTCGTTGCTAAAGATGCAAATGGGATGCCGCTAGTGAATGCTCACACTCAAAACAGTCGGATGCGTTATTGGGCATATGAGGATTCAACCGCTTATACACCGAATATTAAATATAAGTTTTTTTCAATAGTCGATCACGGATAATACTATGTTAAAACCTTGAATGGTATAATAACACCGAGGTGAACATCGTGGGACTAAATGTCGTATTATATCAACCTGAAATTCCAGCAAATACAGGGAATATCGCTAGAACGTGTGCTGCAACAAATACAACTTTACATTTAATCAGACCCCTTGGTTTTTCAACAGATGATAAAATGTTAAGACGAGCAGGATTAGACTATTGGCAATTTGTAAATGTTCAATATTATGATTCACTAAATGAGTTATTTGAGAAAAATAACAATGGTGAATTCTATTTCATTACGAAATTTGGTCAAAAAACACATAGCTCATTCGATTATAGTGATTTAATGAAAGAGCACTTCTTTGTCTTTGGGAGAGAAACAAATGGACTGCCAAGAGAAGTGATTGAAAACAATATGGAACGTTGTTTACGATTGCCAATGACGGAAAATGTCCGATCACTTAATGTTTCAAATACTGCAGCCATCCTTGTCTATGAAGCATTACGTCAACAAAATTACCCTGGACTTTCATGAAAAAACGACCTTGTGAAGAGGTCGTTTTTAAATTACTTATTTTTAACTCCAGGTTTGCTTTCATATCCAGCGGTAAAAATAGCGGATAAAAACGCTAAACTTACACCGATGATTAAAATAACGCCCATCTCAAATTTCCTCCTTTATTTCAAAAGAATCCCAAACATATAGATTTAATTATATCTTAACTTATTGTTACTGTG
Source organism: Bacillaceae bacterium (assembly GCA_041640535.1). GTDB lineage: Bacteria > Bacillota > Bacilli > Bacillales > Bacillaceae_L > Litchfieldia. The sequence continues at coordinate 5,319 of JBEQAC010000007.1, read as the reverse complement.
AATGAAAACAATGGACAAAATTACAAAAAAGAAGAAACCAGCTCTCCTTAATAACCTTTCAAAAGTCTATCTCATAAACTAAAGAGGCAAATTAGAAAGGAGAGAAATCATGAACTACCCATATAGAGAAACAGAAAATAAGAAAAAAGTTCAATTTCCGCCACAGCACCAACCGTTTCATCCTGGCTTTGAGTGGATGATGGATCCAAAACCAATATCCGATAATGCAGAATATAAAGGATCTGAAAAACTGAAGGATAAAGTGGCGATTATTTCTGGTGGAGACAGTGGGATTGGAAAAGCCGCAGCAATTGCCTTCGCAAAGGAAGGGGCTGATGTAGTTATTGTGTATCTTAATGAAGAAAAAGATGCAAATGAAACAAAACAAATCATTGAAAGTTACGGAAGAAGCTGCCTTGCGATCGCAAGTGATTTAAGATATCCGGAAAACAGTGGTTATGTAGTAGAGCAAACTTTAGCTGCCTTTGAAAAAATAAACATCCTCGTAAACAATTGTGCAGTTCAATATCGTCAAGAAAGTATTCTTGATATTACAACTGAACAATTGATCCATACCTTTCAAACCAATATTTTCTCCTTTTTCTATTTAACCAAGGCAGTTTTACCTCATTTGAAAAAAGGTGATAGCATCATCAATACCTCTTCCGTTGTCGCATACAAAGGTCATGAAAAACTATTAGATTATTCCACCACTAAAGGGGCGGTCGTTACTTTTACCAGATCATTAGCCCTTCAGCTAGTTGACAAGGGAATTCGCGTAAATGGAATTGCTCCCGGGCCGATTTGGACTCCCTTCATCCCATCCAGCTTCCCGGCAGAAGAAGTGATGACGTTTGGTTCTGATAATAAAATGGGGCGTGCAGGACAACCATTTGAGTTAGCTCCAGCCTATGTTTACCTAGCATCAGACGATTCGTCGTATGTGACAGGGGAAACGATCCATATCAATGGAGGAGACTTTGTTTCTGGTTGATTTAATGCCTAAGTACAACGACGTCTCTGTGTTCACCTTACTGCTCGCCAATCGGAGAGTTATCTTTAACAATTTCAAAACTTTGAAATTTAAAAGCATGTTCCCGGACATCCTTGCATAAATTTAAGTAACACGAAAGGAATCCAATTATCGAGGAGGCCCATATGGATATATTAAAAAAAATAGAACGATATCGTGAAGAGGAGCAGCGTCTCAAGTGGGAAGGAACATTCGCTGATTATCTCGAGATTGTCAAAGAAAAACCTTGGGTAGCACAATCAGCTCATTCGAGAGTTTACAATATGATTAAGGACGCTGGCATTGAAGAGGTTAATGGGAAACGAACGTATAAGTTTTTTGATCATCAATTGTTTGGGTTAGAGGAAGCATTAGAGAGATTAGTGGAAGAGTATTTTCATCCTGCAGCAAAACGACTTGATGTGAGAAAGCGGATTTTACTATTAATGGGACCTGTTAGTGGTGGTAAATCAACATTAGTGACAATGTTGAAAAGAGGGCTTGAAGCCTATACTCACACCGATCGTGGTGCAGTCTATGCCATTAAGGGATGCCCGATGCATGAAGACCCATTACATTTAATTCCGCATCATTTACGTCAAGATTTCTATGATGAATATGGGGTGCGGATTGAAGGGAATCTCTCACCATTAAATATGATGAGACTTCAAAAAGAATACGGAGATCGTATTGAGGATGTAATCGTAGAGCGAATTTTCTTATCGGAGGATAAACGCGTAGGGATTGGAACCTTTAGTCCATCCGATCCAAAATCTCAGGATATTGCTGACTTAACAGGAAGTATTGATTTTTCAACAATTGCAGAATACGGATCTGAATCAGATCCACGTGCCTATCGCTTTGATGGGGAATTAAATAAAGCAAACCGCGGGATGATGGAATTCCAGGAAATGCTGAAATGTGATGAAAAATTCCTCTGGCATTTACTATCCCTGACACAAGAGGGGAATTTTAAAGCTGGACGATTTGCGCTTATCTCTGCGGATGAATTGATTGTGGCACATACGAATGAAACAGAGTACCGTTCCTTTATCTCGAATAAAAAGAACGAGGCCCTTCATTCGCGGATTATTGTCATGCCAATACCGTATAACCTCCGTGTGACAGAGGAAGAGCATATCTATGAAAAAATGATCAAAGATAGTGATGTGAGAGATGTTCATATTGCTCCACATACATTCAAGGTGGCAGCGATGTTTACCATCTTAACTCGCTTAAAAGCTCCTAAAAAAGGTGATATTGACTTAGTGAAGAAAATGCGTCTTTATGACGGGGAAAATGTAGAAGGTTTCAATCAAATTGATGTAGAAGAACTCAAGAAGGAATATGCGGACGAAGGCATGAGTGGAATTGACCCGCGTTATGTCATCAACCGAATCTCTTCTACCATCATTCGAAAAGAAAACCCATCGATCAATGCACTGGATGTACTTCGCTCGTTAAAAGAAGGTTTGGAGCATCATCCTTCCATTTCAAATGAGGATCGTGAGCGTTACTTGAACTTTATCTCGTTAGCTAGAAAAGAATATGATGACATTGCCAAGAAGGAAGTTCAAAAAGCGTTTGTGTACTCATATGAAGAGTCTGCGAAAACACTGATGGATAACTATCTTGATAATGTAGAAGCATATTGCAATAAGAATAAATTACGTGATCCATTAACGGGCGAAGAAATGAATCCAGACGAAAAACTAATGAGATCCATCGAAGAGCAAATTGGAATTTCTGAAAATGCGAAGAAAGCCTTCCGCGAAGAAATTCTGATTCGGATCTCTGCATATGCTAGAAAAGGGAAGCGTTTTGACTATAATTCTCATGAGCGTCTTCGCGAAGCGATTCAGAAGAAACTATTTGCTGACTTAAAGGATGTCGTGAAAATTACAACGTCCTCTAAAACTCCAGATGAGCAGCAGCTGAAGAAGGTCAATGAGGTCGTTGCTAGACTAATTGATGAGCATGGATACAATTCTACTTCAGCAAATGAGCTCTTACGTTATGTTGGTAGTTTGTTAAATCGTTAATGTCTAAAGCAAAGATGGTCAGATTATTCTGGCCATCTTTTTGTAGTGGTTTAGTCAAACTAAAAAGTGGGTAAAACTCTTTTGAGGTGATGAAAATGTCATTAAAGAAGAAACCTGTTAACAGCTCGATGACGATAAATGAAGAGGAAATGAAGCAGCATGGTAAAATAATGGAACACATGAAAACAAATCGTGAAGAAATAGAAGATGGAAAAATACCAGATCCTAAACAAGATAAAAGACCACCACGCTCAATAAATAAGACCCTTGGAATCAAGTGATTCCAAGGGTCTTACAGTTTAAACAAACGTTTGATTAAAAAGTAAACCTTGTCTATTTTTTTATGGGACAAGCCTAATTTTCTTAATTATTTGTCAATTATTCTTCAATTTTGCATAGGATAGAGTAATCCACTTATTTTGATAGAAAAGTGGACCTATGAAAAATCCGTCAACATAATGTATGTAGGTTCTGTGAAAAAGGTGCAACACAAATTTATAAAAGTCAGGAAAATTTTTTTTCTGATTTAAAAACCTAAAATGATTAGGAGGGGATTTACGTGTCAAAAGGTAATGCGAAGAATTTTGTCATTTCCCAAGAAGATTGGTCCCTCCACCGAAAAGGCCATGATGACCAAAAAAGACATCAAGAAAAAGTCCAAGAAGCGATCAAGAACAATCTACCAGATTTAATTACCGAAGAGAACATTGTTATGTCTAATGGAAGAGAAGTTGTAAAAATCCCAATAAGGTCTTTAGATGAGTATAAGATTAGATATAACTATGACAAAAACAAGCATGTTGGCCAAGGTGATGGGGAAAGCCAAGTGGGAGATGTAATTGCTAGAGATGGATCAGGTAATCCGCAAAATGGTCCAGGAAAAGGGCAAGGGGCTGGAGATCAAGCGGGTGAAGATTATTACGAAGCAGAAGTATCATTAATGGAATTACAGGAAGCATTATTTAAAGAATTAGAGCTACCAAATCTACAGCAAAAAGAACAAGATCAAAATGTTGTGGAAGATATCCAGTTCAATGACATTCGAAAAACAGGATTAATGGGCAATATCGATAAGAAACGAACCATGATGTCAGCATATAAGCGTAATGCGATGAAGGGGAAACCAGCTTTCCATCCTATTTTTAAAGAAGATTTGAAGTTTAAGACATGGAACGAAGTCGTGAAGCCAGACTCAAAAGCCGTTGTATTAGCAATGATGGATACGAGCGGATCCATGGGTATGTGGGAAAAGTATATGGCGAGAAGCTTCTTCTTTTGGATGACTCGCTTTCTTCGAACAAAATATGAAACGGTAGAAATTGAATTTATTGCACATCATACTGAAGCAAAAGTCGTTTCAGAGGAGGATTTCTTCTCAAAAGGAGAAAGTGGTGGAACCATCTGTTCGTCCGTATATCGTAAAGCTTTAGAAATTATTGATGATAAATACCACCCATCTAGATTTAACATTTATCCATTCCACTTCTCAGATGGTGACAATCTAACAAGTGATAATGCAAGATGTGTAAAATTAGTAACAGAGTTAATGAAGGTTTCAAATATGTTTGGCTATGGTGAAGTAAACCAATACAACCGTCATTCAACCCTAATGTCCGCTTATAAAAATATCAATGATGAGAAATTCCGTTATTATATCCTCAAGCAAAAAGCCGATGTATTCCATGCGATGAAAAGCTTCTTTAGAAAAGAAGAAGAAAGTAAAAAATTTGCGTAAGAAGAAGGCCAGTCAAAAAGCTGGTCTTCTTTCTTTTGGGGAAGTGGGACATGGGTGGTGCATGGGGACGGTTCTCGTGCTTCATCATATCCAAAAATTGGTTGTTGCCTTAGTTGTTGTAAGATGATAATATAAAATACGTCGCCGCAAGAGAGCGACATATAATTTTAGAGTTAATTTCGTAGAAGTTGACTTTTTGAATTGTTAATGATATGATAATGGAACTTTGTTAATATCAACAGTAATCAAAGTTTGATTACATTTTTAATTCAAAACAATTTCACGGAAGTTGACAACGACGAAACGATATGATACAATGAACTTCTGGTCAACGAGTTATCTATCACGATAAACAAGATAAAAAATGTTGTTGACATTAAAAAGTACACATGATAAATTTAGGAAGCTGTTTTTAAAAGTTCTTTGAAAACTAAACATAACAATCAAATCAAGCGTCAACGTTTAATCTTTTTATTATTTTATTTGAGCAATCAAATATCTCTTATCGGAGAGTTTGATCCTGGCTCAGG
>JBEQAC010000006.1:0-46951 GCA_041640535.1 Bacillaceae bacterium | reverse complement strand
TTGCCCACGTGTTACTCACCCGTCCGCCGCTAACCTCCAGGAGCAAGCTCCCAAAGATCCGCTCGACTTGCATGTATTAGGCACGCCGCCAGCGTTCATCCTGAGCCAGGATCAAACTCTCCGATAAGAGATATTTGATTGCTCAAATAAAATAATTAAAAAGATTAAACGTTGACGCTTGATTTGATTGTTATGTTCAGTTTTCAAAGAGCTTCTCTTTCGTTGTCGTCTCGTTGAGGCGACTTTATTAATATATCATACTTTCTAAAAACACGTCAACACTTTTTTAAAAATATAATTCCTCGCTGCTGACTTGTAGAAGTATACCAAGTTTATTAAATAAGTTCAACTATTTTTTTTAAAAAAAAGATCATATATTTAAAACTAAAACAAAGAAGGGAAATAACATCCCTTCTTTTGATCATACTCAATGTAATATTTCCTCAATATATAAATCTTTTCGATTAGATAATTGGATATACTCTTGGTCAATCTCTACCATTGGTCTAGTTGGGTATCTTTCGTCAATAAAAACTACTTTCCCAATCTTCCCATTTGATAGCTTTACATTTGTACTTAACGAAAGTTTTGCTACTTCTTGTGAAAGAAGAGAAACCAATGGAACGTCAAATTTACCAAATGAATCTTGGGTAATTCGTTCTAATACTACTAATGGAGGTTGTTTTTTTCGGTAATATGTATCGCAACACATTGCATGAAAGACATCCGCAATCGCAACTATTTTTCCGAAAGGATGAAGCTTTTCACCCGAAATACCTAAGACATATCCTGTTCCGTCAATTCTTTCATGATGCTGAAAAACGGCTAATTTAACACTGTCTTTTAATAAAGGAAGTTTTTCTAGCATCTTGTAACTAAGTAAGGGGTGTTTTTTTACTTCATTGAATTCGAGCGTCGTTAGATTTCCTTTTTTCAGAAGGAGCTTTGGATCTATTTTTGACATCCCGCAATCGCTTAGAAGTCCTGCCATTGCTAATTGGTTACAATCACCTAGTTCATATTTTAACTTTCGCCCTAAATAACCAGCTATAATTCCAACAGAAACGGAATGATGATGTAAATAGTCTTCTTTTGTTGAATATTGGTGTAGATTCATAATCTCATGTTGATGTTGAAATGCTTTCTCAAGTAAGGGAACAATAAGACCTCTTACCTTTCCAATTTCAACAGGGGATCCCGCTTGCCAATTTAGAAAAAGCTTACCAAACTCCTTTACAGCTTTCATATAAGATTCATAAAAAGTATCGGTATACACCTCTTCTTCAATGATAGTTTGCTTTTCCTCTTCCATCACTTCTTCTGGGATAAAAGGTTGTCCATTCGCCATGTATCCTTCTACATACACATCCTTTACTAAAAAAGCATGTAATATTTCAAGTGTGAAGCTTGAGATAATTGTACTTTTAGGAACAATGGGTTTGTTGGTTAAAGAGATAACATCTTTTTGTATAATACACCCTTCTTGTAGCTGGTTAATTTTCACTCTCATTGTCTTTCTCCCTTTATTTACATGACCGATTTCCTATTTTTTTATTAAACTCTATGTTGATGTTAGTTATATTTTACTAAAAAAAGGAACACTACGTAAGTGTTCCTTCCAAATTTATTCATTTTCTGTTCCATTTTCGTCTGAAAGAGAACCTTCTTCATTCAGTTCATCATTTTGTTCCGGAATCTCCTCATCAGAATGCGGACTTTCCTCTTCTTTTTCTACCTTTGCGACTGTTGCGACGAATTCATTTTCACCAAGTCTTATTAGTTTCACACCTTGTGTATTTCTTCCAAGCTGAGAGATATCTTCAATTCCCATTCTTATTAATACACCAGCGCCTGTAATTAGCATTAAATCATTTTCAAGTGTTACTGCTTTAACTGCAACCACTTTACCGTTCTTCTCGGTGATATTAGAGGTTTTTAGCCCTTTACCACCACGGCTTTGAACACGATATTCATGAGCAGGGGTACGTTTTCCGTAACCATTCTTTGTTACAATAAGAATATCTACACCCTCTTCAAGAATCTCCATTCCTACAACTTCGTCATCATCATCTAATGTAATCCCTTTTACACCTGCAGCTGTTCGTCCCATCGAGCGGACATCCGTTTCAGGGAATCGGATTAACATTCCGTTTTGAGTACCGATAATAATTTCCTTCGTTCCATCGGTTAGCTTTACAGAAATCAACTCATCTTCCTCACGTAGCCCTACTGCAATTAACCCGCTTGTGCGAATATTTCCAAAGGATGATAGTGGCGAACGCTTAGAAATTCCTTTTTTCGTTGTAAAAAATAAGAACCAATCGTCTACAAATTCTTGGACAGGAATAATGGCATTTACCCATTCACCTTTATCAATCTCTAATAAATTGATAATTGGGATCCCTTTAGCAGTACGGCTGTACTCAGGTATTTCATATCCTTTTGTTCGATATACTTTTCCTTTGTTTGTGAAGAAGAGAATCGTGTCATGGGTAGAGGTTGTTAATAGATGCTCAACAAAGTCATCTTCATTTGTCCCCATTCCTTGAATTCCTCTACCACCGCGTTTTTGACTGCGATAAGTAGATACTGGTAATCGTTTAATATACCCATTATGAGTTAATGTGATGACGATGTTTTCACGTGGAATTAAATCTTCGTCTTCAATCATTTCCAATCCACCAGAAACGATCTCTGTACGACGAACATCATTAAAACGCTCTTTAATTTCATTTAATTCCTCTCTGATAATCTCTAACACCTTTTCCTCATCAGCTAAAATTGCTTTTAATTCAGCAATTAACTTCACTAAGCTTTGGTATTCTTCTTCAATTTTCTCACGCTCTAACCCTGTTAATCTTTGTAGACGCATATCTAGGATGGCTTGAGCTTGCTTTTCGGATAAACCGAATCTAGTCATTAATCCTTCTCTTGCAATTTCGGTTGTTTGAGAATTACGGATAAGTGTAATGACTTCATCTAGATGGTCTAAAGCGATTCTTAACCCTTCTAGAATATGGGCTCTCGCTTCTGCCTTACGAAGTTCATACGCTGTACGACGCTTGATAACCACTCTTTGATGGTCTAGATAGTATACTAAACATTGTTTTAAATTTAGGACCTTAGGTTGTCCATCCACTAAAGCAAGTAAGTTAATTCCAAAACTTGTTTGAAGAGCTGTTTGCTTATAAAGGTTATTTAAAAGCACATTGGCATTCGCATCTTTACGCACTTCCATCACAATCCGCATTCCTTTGCGGTCTGACTCATCACGTAAATCTGTAATTCCATCAATCTTTTTATCACGTACAAGCTCTGCAATCTTTTCAATCAGTTTCGCTTTATTTACTTGATAAGGAAGCTCTTTAACAAGAATCACTTCTTTACCGTTGCTCTTTTCTTCAATTTCAACCTTCGCGCGAAGAGTAATAGAACCTCTCCCAGTTTCATATGCTTTACGAATCCCACTTCTTCCTAAGATCAATCCTGACGTTGGAAAATCGGGACCTGGAATAATTTCCATTAATTCTGGAATTGTAATTTCTGGATCTTTACTTACAGCAAGAACTCCGTCAATGACCTCACCAAGCTGGTGAGGAGGAATATTCGTTGCCATCCCTACAGCAATCCCAGCTGCACCATTTACTAATAAATTAGGAAAACGGGAAGGTAATACGATCGGTTCTCTTTCAGATCCATCGTAGTTGTCTTGGTAATCAATGGTATCCTTGTTGATATCTCGTATTAATTCCATTGAGATTTTGGACATACGTGCTTCAGTATAACGCATCGCTGCGGCTGCATCGCCATCGACTGAACCAAAGTTTCCATGACCATCAACCAGCATGTAACGATAGTTGAAATCCTGTGCCATACGAACCATGGTGTCATAAACAGCTGAGTCTCCATGCGGGTGGTATTTCCCGATAACTTCACCAACGATACGAGCAGATTTCTTATAGGCTTTATCTGCCGTCATGCCAAGATCATTCATCGCATATAAAATACGACGATGTACAGGTTTTAGACCATCTCTTACATCTGGCAGTGCCCGGGAAACAATAACACTCATGGCATAATCTAAAAACGAAGCCTTCATTTCCTGACTTATATTAATTTCTGTTACTTGAGATCCTTGTGTCTCTGACATTCAAAATACCTCCCTAACTAGGGTAAAAAAACTTTTACTAACCCTCAATTATGTAAAACAGGGGGACATCTGTCTCCCCTAGATTTTCATGTTAAATATCCAAATTCTTTACATAAACGGCATTTTCTTCAATAAAATTACGTCTTGGTTCAACTTTGTCGCCCATTAACATTTCAAATGTTTCGTCCGCTTCGATGGCATCCTGTAAGCTTACTTGAAGCATGGAACGTACAGTTGGATCCATCGTTGTCTCCCAAAGCTGTTCAGGATTCATTTCTCCTAACCCTTTATATCGCTGGATACCTGGTTTAGGTTGACTCGACATTTCACCCAAGATTTGCTCAAGCTGACGGTCATTGTATGCATATTCCACTCGTTTTCCTTGTTGAATCTTATAAAGAGGCGGTTGAGCGATATACACATAACCACTTTCAACAATTTGACGCATATAACGATAAAAGAATGTTAACAATAGTGTACGAATATGTGCACCGTCTACATCGGCATCAGTCATAATTACAATCTTATGATAGCGTGCTTTGGAAATATCAAAATCTTCACCAATTCCGGTACCAAGAGCCGTAATCATCGCGCGAATTTCATTGTTAGATAGAATTTTATCAAGTCGAGCTTTTTCAACATTTATTATTTTTCCACGTAAAGGTAAAATTGCTTGGAAGTGGCGATCACGACCTTGTTTCGCCGAGCCACCCGCTGAATCTCCCTCAACAATGTAAATTTCACTAATCGCAGGATCCTTTGAAGAACAATCTGCTAATTTACCAGGCAAGCTTGAAATTTCTAATGCACTTTTACGACGTGTTAATTCACGAGCCTTTTTAGCAGCTAATCTTGCACGAGAAGCCATCATTCCCTTTTCGACAATTTTCTTCGCAACCGAAGGATTCTCTAATAAGAATGATTCAAATTTCTCTGAAAAAACCGATTCGGTAACAGTCCTGGCTTCACTATTTCCCAGTTTTGTTTTCGTTTGTCCTTCAAATTGAGGATCTGGGTGTTTCACCGATATAATCGCTGTCAAACCCTCACGAACATCATCACCAGTAAGATTCGCATCACTTTCTTTAAAAATATTATGCTTTCTTGCATAGTCATTAATAATACGTGTGAGAGCCGTTTTAAATCCAAATTCGTGAGTTCCACCTTCATGTGTATGAATATTATTCGCAAACGAATAAATATTACTTGTATAGCTGTCATTATACTGAAGAGCAATTTCAACAGCGATTCCTTCACGTTCACCTTCAACAAAGACCGGTTCTTCATGAATCACTTCACGAGTACGATTTAAATGCTCAACATACGATTTAATACCACCTTCATAATGGTATTCCTTGCGTCTTTTTTCCTCACGCTTATCTTCAATTGTGATTTTTACACCACGAGTTAAAAACGCTAGCTCACGTAAACGGTTCGCTAAGATATCAAATTCATAGACTAAGGTTTCAGTGAAGATTTCACCGTCTGGTACAAAGTGAATGGTTGTTCCCGTTCGATCTGTTTCACCAACCACTTTTAAATCTGCTGCAGGTACACCACGTTCAAATTTTTGATAATGGATTTTACCTTCACGGTGTACATATACCTCAAGCACGGTAGAAAGGGCGTTAACAACGGATGCTCCTACACCATGTAAACCTCCTGATACTTTATATCCACCACCATCAAATTTCCCACCGGCATGTAGAACCGTTAAAATAACCTCAACCGCTGGACGACCCATTTTTTCGTGTATTCCTACTGGAATTCCTCGACCGTTATCTGTCACCGTAATACTATTGTCTTCTTCGATCACAACATTAACCTCAGTACAATATCCCGCTAACGCTTCATCGATACTATTATCAACAATTTCCCATACTAAATGGTGCAGTCCCTTAGAACTTGTTGATCCGATGTACATCCCAGGGCGCTTTCTAACAGCTTCTAAACCTTCAAGCACCTGTATTTGATTCTCATCATACGTTTGTTGTTTTACATCTGTTTGTTCCATTGCCATTTTATAATCACCTACACTCTTTATTGACAAAGCTTATTAAAATTTAGAATACATGGATGGGTAGAATTTATAATATAAATGCTGCTTTACTAAGAACTATTTAAAAATACTTTATTTATAGAACGTCATCTTCAATCATAGATTCTATATCCAGTAAGTGTTGAGCTCTCTTTTTTAATGTATTGGAAGATAATGGGGAGAAGTAAATGCGATCAACAGTAACAACGACTGATTTCGTATCACCTGATGTGAGTTCCACAATCTTATTTACCTGTTTCTCTAAAAACTCATTTACAATCGTTGATGATTTAATTAATTGCCGGTCAAGGATTGCGACTACATCATTTGTTTGAATAATCACATTTTCTCCTAAGTGAATGAACATTCCATCACCTCATTTGAGCTTTGTCATTTCTCCAGCAACCACGCTATACGTTGCAGCTTGTTTTAATGTTTCATGATTGATTCCTTCTACACTTGTCGTCGTCACAAATGTTTGAACCTTACCTTGAATAGTATTTAGTAAGTGGGATTGTCTATAGTCATCTAATTCAGAAAGTACATCATCTAATAAAAGAATCGGATATTCATCAATCTCATCATGGATTAATTCGATTTCTGCTAGTTTGAGTGAAAGGGCTGTTGTCCGCTGTTGACCTTGAGAGCCAAACGTTTGCACATCTCGGCCATTAACAAAAAAAAGTAAGTCATCTCGGTGTGGCCCTGCTAAAGTAACACCACGTTCAATTTCCCTTTCTCTTATTTTAGCAAACTTTTCTTCATATGCTTCTATCATTTTCGACAATTCCGTTGTTTCTGATACATCAACTGAGGGTTTATATTCAATTTTTAATGTTTCTAACCCTCTACTGATTCCATGATGAATTGGATCGGCCCACTTTTGTAATAGTTCAAGAAACTCGTATCGCTTCACGACAATTCGTGAAGCTACTTCAATTAATTGAATTGTTAGTACATCGAGCATGGTTTTATCATGCTGTTTCTTTGTTTGAAGTTGTTTTAAATAATGATTTCTTTGGTAAAGAATTTTATGGTATTGACTTAAATCATACAAATAAACCGGCGAAACTTGGCCGATTTCCATATCAATAAATCGCCTTCTAATTTGAGGGCTTCCTTTTACTAAATTTAAGTCTTCTGGTGCAAACATGACGATATTCATATTCCCAACATATTGACTTAATTTTTGCTGCTCAAGATGATTTGTCTTTGCTTTTTTGCCTTTTTTGGAAATCACTAATTGTAATGATAAAGGGCCGTTTCTTTTTTTTAGCCTACCCTCTATTTTAGCATATTCTTCGTCCCAACGTATCAATTCTTTATCATTTGAAGTACGGTGTGACTTTGCCATTGCTAAAACATAAATCGATTCCATTACGTTTGTCTTACCTTGGGCATTTTCTCCTAAAATGACATTTACCTTATCCTCAAATCCCATATAAAGCGTTGAGTAATTTCGGTAATTTGTTAGCTTAATATCCTCTATAAACACAGGGATTCACCCACTTTTTAACAAACTTGGTCATAACCAAGATTTTAGAGCAATCTTTAACGCATATTCCTTAATCATACAACATTTTAAAGTTTTTCGCTTAAGTTTTTACAATAAACTTTCCGAACTCAGGGATTTCAACCAGATCGTTATTTACTAATTTCTTTCCTCGACGGTTTTCAGGCTCTCCGTTCACAAAAACTTCATGTTCACTTAAAAACCATTTAGCCATGCCACCTGTTGATATAACATCAGCTAATTTGAGAAATTGACCTAAAGTAATAAATTCTGTCGAAATTTCAACTTGTTTAGCCACTTTTTTTCGCCTTCTTTCTTCGTCAATTCTTATTTTACTAAAAAATGTTGGAATAGAAAAGAAAGCTACTGGGTTTGTCACCTAGTAGCTAATCATACTGAAAAAGATTCTTCAGTAGCAAAAAATAAATTAGAACGTTCTTACTGGAAGGATTAATTGTAAAATTGACTCATCATGATTTGTTCGTATCACAAATGGTCTCATTGCTCCAGTAAAGCTCACTCGAATTTCAGCACCTTCAAGTGCTTTTAATGCATCCATCATATATTTTGCACTAAAAGATATTTTCAATTCTTCTCCTTCAATTGATTCTGCCTGTAATTCTTCTATAACTTTCCCGATTTCAGGGGAGTTCGATGAAACCTCAATAATATTATCTGGCATAGTTGATAATTTTACGACATTGTTGCGACCTTCCTTCGCTAATAAAGAAGCTCGATCAATTGATTGTAAAAATGATTTGGTCGATACGGTTACCTCTGTTTTGCTTTCAGTTGGGATTAAACGAGTAGTATCAGGATAATTTCCATCTAACAATCGTGAGAAGAATAATAAATGTTTAGTTTTAAACAATACTTGATTCTCCGTAATAACAATCTCAACTAAGTCTGCATTATCATCCAGAATTTTACTAAGTTCATTTAGGCTTTTTCCTGGAATCACAACATTGTATGCATCTTGATGATCAGATTCAATCATTGCTTTTCGTAATGCTAGTCGATGACTATCTGTTGCAATACAGGTAAGTTCACTATTCTCAATCTTCCAGTTTACACCTGTCAAGATCGGACGAGTTTCAGAAGTAGAAACGGCAAAAACCGTTTGACGTATCATATTTTTTAGTAAATCAGTTGAAATTTTAAATACATTGTTTTCTTCTACCTGTGGTAGCTGTGGATATTCATCTGCATCAAGGCCATTTAAATTAAATTCAGCTCTTCCTGAGCGAATCATCGTAAGTAAATTACTATGAACTTCGATTTCAACGGTATCACTTGGCAGCTTTTTAACAATTTCACTAAAGAAACGTGCTTGAAGTACAATGCTACCGGTTTGCTTCACTTCAACAATTTCATCCCCAGCTTCTTCTCTAGGAATAAAAGATTCAATTGAGATATCTGAATCACTTCCTGTAAGTGTCACTCCATCATCTGTCACAACAATTTTGATCCCTGTTAGAATCGGAATGGTTGTTCTAGAAGAAACAGCTTTCATGACATCTTGTACACTTTGGACAAGACGATCTCTTTGTATGATAAATTTCATCAATGAATCCTCCTAAAAATTTTTCTGTTTTCACGCGAATATATAGTTATTAAAAGAATAAAAAAATAGTAGAAGTAATAGTAGGGCCTGTGAATATGTGGATAAGCTTAGAATCGAAAGGAAATACAGTCTATCCACATGTGGACAGACTGTGTGCAACACTAACCTAGTTATTCACATTTACCACAAGAGAAAGGAATAATAAGATTATCCCTTAAGCTGTGAATTTAATTCTTTTAATTGTTTTTGTAACTGTGCATCTGTTTGCAATAACTTTGAAATTTTCTCGTGTGCATGGATCACGGTAGTGTGGTCTCTACCTCCAAATTCTTCTCCTATTTTAGGCAGAGAAAAATCGGTTAGTTCTCGAGCTAAATACATTGCAATTTGGCGAGGAAAAGCAACTGATTTCGTCCTCTTTTTAGCTTTGAAATCCTCCAACTTTACACTGTAATGCTGCCCTACCACTTTTTGAATCTCGAAAATAGTAATAACCTTTGGTTTTGAACTCGGAATAATATCCTTTAGTGCTTCAGCAGCTAAGTCGGCATTGATGTCTTTATTGATTAAGGATGAATAAGCAACAACACGTATAAGGGCACCCTCAAGCTCACGAATATTCGTATCAATTTGATTCGCAATATATAACATAACTTCATTTGGAATATCTAAGCCTTCCGCTTTAGCCTTTTTTCGTAAAATCGCAATTCTAGTTTCTAAATCTGGAGGAGTGATATCGGTAATCAGTCCCCATTCAAATCTAGATCTTAATCGATCTTCAAGAGTCGGTATTTCTTTTGGTGGTCGATCACTAGAAATAACAATTTGTTTACTCTCCTCATGAAGAGTGTTGAACGTATGGAAAAACTCCTCTTGAGTTTGTTCTTTTCCAGCTAAAAATTGAATATCATCTATAAGTAAAACATCAACACTTCGGTATTTATTACGAAAGTCGACAGCTTTGTTATCTCGAATTGAATTAATGAATTCATTTGTAAATTTTTCAGAGGATAAATAGACAACTTTTGCACCCGGATTATGATCAATCACGTAATGACCAATCGCATGCATTAAGTGAGTCTTTCCTAATCCTACGCCTCCATAGATAAAAAGAGGGTTGTACGCTTTTGCAGGCGCTTCAGCAACAGCAAGGGAAGCAGCATGTGCAAACCGGTTTCCTGAACCGATGACAAACGTATCAAATGTATACTTCGGGTTTAACATATTTTGTTGCAATTCAATATGATCATCTTGCTTAAAGGTTCTTTTTTCAGGAGCTTTAAATTCAAAATCTTCTTCTAGTTGATTTTGGGGAATGATAAATTTAATGCTTAATTCTGCACCAGTTAGATCATAAATCGTCTCAGCAATAAGATGTAAATATCTTGACTCTAACCAGTCACGAGCAAATTCGTTAGGTGCAGTAATAATTAATGTATCATTTTGCAAAGCATGAGCTTTTGTAGACTTTAGCCATGTTTCAAAGCTGGGCTTACTCAATTTTTTTTCAATTTCTTTTAGTGCTTTCGACCATAAGTCAGCTATATTCTCCAACTATATATCCCTCCTTTATTCGAATTAGCTATAAGCTTTATGGTTGTATAAGGTTTGTACAACCAACAAAGCCTTTGATGTATATTAGTTCATAAACATACAGAGTGCAAAAATGTGAGTAAATATATATTATAGTAGAAAAACACCTTTTCGACATAATTCACATATTGTGGACAAACCTTTATTCACAACCGTGTAAAAGTGTCCACATTTTATCCACAGTCTGTGGATAATGAATTTGTGAGAAAGAAGTTATAAAGAGTGAAAACACAAATATAATATCAAATAATTCCTTGATAATCAATGGTTTTTAATAAGTTATCCACAACATCTATACCTTGTGGAAAAAAACTTTCCACAACACTATATAATGTGTGAAGCCTGTCGATAACTGTTGTGGATGATGATTTTTGTCGAAAAAAGTTGTCCACAGTCGAAAAAAAAGAGAATTGAGAGAAAGCTGTATAAGATTTTTGGAGAAGGGGAAATTTGGACCAGTTTGTGCGTAAAATTCGATTGATCGACTTATACCAAAATATAGAATCGGAATTGTGTTGACATTTTAATGGGTGTTTCACTATAATTATTGAGACTGTCTTTTAACTTTAGTTGTAAATTCCTCAGGGAGGTGTCATATATGAAAAGAACGTATCAACCTAATAAACGCAAACATAGCAAAGTTCATGGTTTCCGTAAGCGCATGAGTACGAAGAACGGACGTAAAGTTCTAGCTCGTCGTCGTCAAAAGGGAAGAAAAGTATTATCAGCATAGGCCACTGAGACTTCAGTGGTCTTTTTTTCTATTGAATGAATTGTTCTTTTTTTACCTAAAGGTTTATAGAACTAGAGGTTATGACCATACTGAAGGTAAAACGAAGGTTTAAAATTGTTGGAGTGTATAAAAATGAAAAAGGAATATCGAATAAAGAAAAATAAAGAATTCCAGGATGTTTTTCAACATGGTAGTTCAACAGCAAACCGTCAGTTTGTTGTATATGTATTACAAAGAGATGATCATGAACATTTCCGTATTGGTCTTTCAGTAAGCAAGAAGATCGGGAATGCGGTTGTTCGAAATCGTGTGAAACGTTTGATCAGGCAGTTTTTTCTTGAGCATAAAGAACAAGTAAATCAGCAGAAGGATTACGTGATTATTGCTAGAAAACCAGTAGTAGATATGGATTATCATGAGGTTAAGAGCAGCTTGCAGCATGTATTAAAAAGAGCGAAGGTATTAAATAAGCCTCGGTCATCATAAAGTTTACGATTTTATTAAAAGAATCAAGGAAATTTATCATAAATAATGATAAAATGATTCTGTCATGTTTTCATAAAGGATATAACTCTTTCTAGTTTATTAGAAGAATGATCCGCTAAATAATATACTTAAAAGAAGCGATCAGAAAGAATACTTACTTTAGGAGGAAATACGGTTGAAAAGGCGAATATTACTAATCGGTGGATTAATTGGTCTGCTTTTACTAATGACCGGTTGTACTGAAATCAATGAACCGATTACGAAGGAAAGCGAAGGTATTTGGAATCAGTATTTTGTATATCCACTTTCGTGGCTGATTACTTATTTTGCTGATGTGACGAACGATAATTATGGACTTGCAATTATTATTGTAACTCTGATTATCCGTCTAGCAATTCTACCTTTAATGATCAAACAAACAAAAAGTTCAAAAGCAATGCAAGCGCTACAGCCAGAAATGCAAGCTTTAAGAGAAAAGTACAGCTCAAAAGATCAAAAGACCCAGCAAAAATTGCAGCAGGAAACCATGGCACTTTTTCAAAAGCATGGAGTAAATCCATTGGCTGGATGTTTCCCATTAATCGTTCAAATGCCTATTTTAATAGGTTTTTACCATGCAATTATGAGAACATCCGAAATCGCAAGCCATAATTTCCTATGGTTCGATTTAGGTGAGAAAGATCCATTTTATTTACTACCGTTAATTGCAGGGGTAACAACCTTTATTCAACAAAAAATGATGATGGCAGGGACACCACATAATCCGCAAATGGCGATGATGCTTTGGTTAATGCCGATTATGATCGTTGTTTTCGCTGTTACTTTCCCAGCTGCATTATCTTTATACTGGGTTGTAGGTAACCTATTCATGATTGTTCAAACATACTTTATTAAAGGTCCAGAGCTAAAACAAGCTGCTGGTAAAGCGGGAGGAGCCAAAAAGTGAAACAAATAACTGCTACTGGACAAACTGTCGATGAAGCAGTGGAATCAGCTTTAGCTCAACTAAACACAACAAAAGACCGCACAGAAGTATCGATCATTGATGAAGGAAAAAAAGGAATCTTCGGGATATTTGGTTCAAGGCCAGCTGTTGTAAAGGTAACAGTCATCATTGATCCAGTAGAGGAAGCACTAAATTTCCTTCAGCAAGTAGTTGATTCCATGGGTGTCACGGCAAAAATCGAAGTGATTAAAAATGGAAAAAATGTAATGTTCAATATTACTGGTGAAAAACTAGCAATATTAATAGGAAAACGTGGACAAACACTAAATTCACTACAATATTTAACACAATTAGTGGTAAATCGACATTCTAGTCAATATTTGAATATCATGATCGATGCTGAAAATTACCGAGGGAGAAGAGAGGATACTCTCGTCCAATTGGCGGAAAGATTAGCTTCAAAAGCGATTCGCATCAAGCAGGATGTGCCGTTAGAGCCAATGCCTTCATATGAACGTAAGGTGATTCATACAGCATTATTAAATAATAAAAAAGTAAAGACATTTTCTGCTGGAACTGATCCTAATCGACATATTGTGATTTCACCAAATATAAAAAACTAACTCAAATTGAGTTAGTTTTTTTTTGCCCTTTAATAGGTCCTTTTGATTACATGTCCATCCTACGTGGACATGTAGTTATTTTTTACTAGAATAATTGAATGAATTAAGAAGAGGATGAGGATGTTGTGAATGAAGAAACAAGCGAGAATTAAAAATATTGTTATTCACATGTGGATAAGTTAAAATTGGTGTAATTAATAAAAAAAGTTCGTGGGCGTTATCTGGTGTGGATAAATGGGGAATAATAAAAGCAAATGATATTATACACAGCCGGAAATATGATAAAATGGATTGCTTGTGGAAAACAAAGTTTGAGAAATTCGTTTGAGGATAAAGAAAACTCGCCGATTGGCAAAACGTAAGGTGAAGACAGAGGCGTAGATGGAAAGTGAATGAAGATAAAAGGATAGGTTTTTTAGATGAGGTGAAATATGGATTTTGATACAATAGCAGCAATTTCGACTCCGATGGGGGAAGGAGCAATTGCGATCGTTCGGTTAACTGGAGAGGAAGCAATTGAGATAGCTGATAAACTATTTAAAGGTATAGCGGGGAAGAAGTTAAGTCAGGTGGGCTCACATACGATTCACTATGGGTATATTGTTGACCCAAAAACTGAGGAAACAGTAGAGGAAGTAATGGTCAGTGTAATGAGGGGGCCTAAAACATTTACCCGTGAGGATGTAGTTGAGATTAATTGTCACGGTGGACTTGTATCAGTGAATCGAGTTCTACAATTAGTGTTAACACATGGTGCTAGATTAGCTGAACCAGGGGAATTTACGAAGAGAGCTTTTTTGAATGGAAGAATCGATTTATCCCAAGCGGAAGCAGTAATGGATTTAATTCGAGCCAAAACAGACCGTGCGATGAATATGGCAATCGGCCAAATGGAAGGGCGTTTATCGAAGTTAATCAAAGATCTCAGGCAGGAACTATTGGAGATTTTAGCTCATATAGAAGTAAATATTGATTATCCAGAATATGATGATGTCGAAGAAATGACACATCAATTATTAATACCAAAAGCGAGAAGGGTAAAAGAAGAAATTCAACGACTTTTACATACTTCATCTCAAGGGAAAATTTTGCGTGAAGGCCTTTCAACAGTCATTATTGGCAGACCGAATGTAGGAAAGTCCTCGCTTCTTAATAGCTTAGTCCAAGAAAATAAAGCCATTGTTACAGATATTCCTGGTACAACAAGGGATGTTATTGAAGAATATGTAAATGTTAGAGGTGTTCCACTTAGATTAGTTGATACAGCGGGAATTCGTGAAACAGAGGATATCGTAGAACGAATTGGCGTTGAACGGTCAAGAGAGGTATTAAAAAAGGCCGATCTTATTTTATTAGTCCTTAATAATAATGAAGAGCTGTCTCCTGAGGATGAACAATTGTTTGAGGCGGTTAATGGAATGGATGCCATCATTATTATTAACAAAACGGATCTTCCTTCAAAAATAAATCTTGAGAGGGTTAAACAACTAGCAGGTAAACAGCCCATTGTGACAACCTCCCTTGTACATGAAAAAGGGGTTGATGAATTAGAGGAAGCGATATCTTCTCTTTTCTTTGCTGGTTCAATCGAAGCAAGTGATTTAACCTATGTGTCCAATGCTAGGCATATTGCCTTATTAAATCAAGCCGATCGTTCGATTGAAGAAGCAATCGAAGGAATTGACCAACAGTTGCCAATCGACATGGTCCAAATTGATTTAACTCGTGCGTGGGAACTGCTCGGTGAAATCATCGGTGATGCTGTTCACGAGAGTCTAATTGATCAATTATTTTCTCAGTTTTGTCTTGGAAAATAAAAATATAGTTTGAATGGTAAAAACGAGCTTCTCTTAATTAAGAGAGGAAAGCTCGTTTATAAAGGAGGTTTAAAATATGAGTTATCAAGCTGGCTCATATGATGTTATTGTTATTGGTGCAGGTCATGCGGGTTGCGAAGCCGGTCTTGCATCAGCAAGAATAGGTGCAAAAACACTTATGATTACAATTAATCTTGATATGGTTGCCTTTATGCCATGTAATCCATCAGTTGGTGGTCCTGCTAAAGGGATTGTCGTTCGTGAAATTGATGCATTAGGTGGTGAAATGGGTCGAAATATCGATAAAACACATATCCAAATGAGAATGCTCAATACTGGTAAAGGCCCGGCAGTTCGAGCTTTACGGGCACAAGCAGATAAATTTTCATATCAGCATGAAATGAAAAAAACGTTAGAAAATCAACCGAATCTTACCCTTCTTCAAGGAATGGTTGAGCGCTTAATTGTAGAGGACGGCGTTTGTAAAGGTGTTGTTACTCAAACAGGAGCGATTTATGATGCAAAAACGGTTGTTATTACAACCGGAACCTTTTTACGAGGGGAAATTATTTTAGGTGAATTAAAATATTCAAGTGGTCCAAATAATCAACAACCATCCATTAAGTTGTCAGAGCACTTAGAGGAGATAGGATTAGAACTCGTACGTTTTAAAACTGGTACCCCACCAAGGGTGAACAGTCATACGATTGATTATAGTAAAACTGAAATTCAACCAGGCGATGACGTACCACGAGCGTTTTCCTATGAAACAACAAAATATATTACCGATCAATTACCTTGTTGGCTAACGTATACAAGTGAAGAGACACATAAAATTATTGATCAAAATTTACATCGATCTCCAATGTATTCAGGGATGATTAAAGGAACAGGTCCGAGATATTGTCCATCGATTGAAGATAAGGTCGTGCGTTTCAACGATAAACCTCGTCATCAAATTTTCCTAGAGCCAGAAGGTAGAAATACACAAGAAGTGTACGTCCAAGGACTTTCAACAAGTCTTCCGGAAGATGTTCAACATAAAATTTTAGCATCGATTCCTGGATTAGAAAACGTTCAAATGATGAGAGCGGGATATGCCATTGAATATGATGCGATTGTGCCAACTCAGCTTTGGCCTACATTGGAAACAAAAAAAGTAGAGAATTTATTTACAGCTGGCCAAATCAATGGAACTTCAGGATATGAAGAAGCTGCAGGGCAAGGAATTATGGCTGGAATAAATGCTGCTAGACGTGCACTTGGGGAAAAAGAATTCATTTTAAGTCGTTCGGATGCTTATATTGGAGTTCTAATCGATGACTTAGTAACAAAAGGAACGAATGAGCCTTATCGTTTACTTACATCTCGTGCAGAATATCGTTTATTGTTACGTCATGATAATGCGGATCTTCGTTTAACTGAAATCGGATACGAGTTAGGTCTAATATCTGAGGAGCGTTATCAACGTTTCGTTAGTAAAAAAGAAGCTATTGAAGAAGAGAAAAATCGTATATCTTCCATTATCATTAAACCATCACAAGAAACTCAAGAATTAATCCGTTCTGTTGGTGGAAGTGAATTAAAGGATGGGATTAAAGGGATTGATCTTTTAAAACGCCCAGAAATGACCTATGAACACATCCATCAATTGATTCCATCGTCAAAAGAGATTGATCCCGAAGTAGCAGAGCAAGTTGAAATTCAAACAAAGTATCAAGGATACATTGAAAAATCGCTTCAGCAGGTTGAGAGATTAAAGAAAATGGAGAACAAAAAAATACCAGAAAATATCGATTATGATGCGATTTCTGGTTTAGCAACAGAAGCAAGACAAAAGCTGAAAAATGTTCGACCTTTATCTGTTGCTCAAGCTTCTCGAATTTCAGGTGTAAACCCAGCAGATATTTCAATCCTCCTCGTCTACTTAGAGCAAGGGAAAATTGCCAGGGTTTCTAATCAATAGTATGTATTCGAAAGGAAGTAGACATGGATACAGTACAGTTTACAAAAGCACTGGAGGAGAAGGGGATTTCTCTTTCTCCTCGGCAACTAGAGCAATTTGAGCAATACTTTCATTTATTGGTTGAATGGAATGAAAAAATGAACCTTACTGCCATAACGGACAAGCATGAGGTGTATTTAAAGCATTTTTATGACTCCATTTCCGCGGCATTTTATTTTGACTTTCGTCAAATTAATACCATCTGTGATGTAGGAGCAGGAGCTGGATTTCCTAGTATTCCAATTAAAATTTGCTTTCCTCATCTACATATTAACATTGTTGACTCATTGCAAAAGAGAATTACATTTCTCAATCATTTAGCAGAACAACTTGGGTTAGAACATGTATCCTTTTATCATGACCGAGCAGAGAGCTTCGGGCAAAAACAAGAGATACGAGAAACATATGATGTTGTAATGGCCCGAGCTGTTGCTAGATTATCGGTTTTAAGTGAACTTTGCTTACCTCTTGTAAAAGTAAATGGAACGTTCATTGCAATGAAAGCAGCATCTATTACCGAAGAAATGAATGATGCAAAAAAGGCAATTCAGGTGTTAGGTGGAGAAGTGACGAAAATTGACCACTTCCTTCTACCCATTGAGGAAAGTGATAGAAATATCGTGACGATTCAAAAAAGAAAAAGCACACCAAAGAAGTATCCGCGTAAAGCAGGTACTCCTAATCGATCACCAATTATATAATCACTATTTTTATAATAGGCTGTTTCTAAAAGATTGTTGTTTTTAAAACGAAATAGATGGGCAAGTTGATTGGAACGGATATGTGTGACTCCTGCGGGATCTGCAGGAAGGATGAGACCCCGCAGGCACGAGGAGGCTTATCACCTGCCCCGCGGAAAGCACACACCTGGAGTATAAATCAACATATCTAGTTAAATAGCAACAAACTTTACGAAAAGGGCCTTATAATAAGATATATACCGACATGGAAAATAGTATTGTATTTCAGTAGATATCCTTGTATCCTTATAGATGGAAATGACTATTTTTTATAGGTGAAAACATAATCCTTTATAGTAAGATTGTTTCACGTGAAACAATCATGATAAAGAATGAAAAAAATGTCACAAAATGTATAAATTTATATGCAGGATTAGATAGGAAATTGAAGAATTTGTAATATAGGGAGTTTTCCTAAGGGGTGGTGTAATTATGAAGCATCCATTTTCACGTCTTTTTAGTCTAAGTGAAAAAGATGAACAGCTACTAGATCAAAGCCCGAAAAATAGAAAAGAGGAAGATCTAGTTCAAGTTGAGGTTGATGATAAAACAGTTAAAGAAGAGGTAAAACAATTACCGATTATGGATATTGTTCCAAATCAATTTCAACCAAGGACTGTCTTTGCAGAGGATAAAATTTCTGAATTAGCATTAACGATTCGAACTCATGGGATTATTCAACCCATTGTGGTTAGAAAAAATCATGAAGGTAAATTTGAACTCATTGCTGGTGAGCGACGTTGGCGTGCTGTTCAGACGCTTGGTTGGGAAACAATTCCTGCGATCATAAAGGAATTTAATGATACAGAAACTGCTTCCGTAGCACTTATTGAAAATCTTCAACGCGAGGAATTATCTGCGATTGAAGAAGCGGTTGCTTACGGAAAACTGTTAGAGCTCCATAATTTAACGCAAGAGGCTTTAGCTCAAAGATTGGGAAAAGGGCAGTCTACTATTGCAAATAAATTAAGGCTTCTTAAACTGCCAACTGAAGTCCAAGAAGCATTGATGCAAAAAATAATTACGGAAAGACATGCACGTGCATTAATTCCATTAAAGCATCCTGAAAAACAAGTGAAATTATTAGCAGAGATTATTGAAAAACAATTAAATGTTAAACAAACAGAAGATCGTGTTGTTAGAGTACTAGAACAAGAACAAGAACAGAAAAAACCTAAGCCACAACGAAGAGCATTTAGTAGAGATACACGAATTGCGATGAATACAATTCGACAATCACTAACGATGGTTGCAGATAGTGGCGTAACCATTGACTCCCAAGAGCAAGAGTTCGAAGAATATTTCCAATTCACGATAAAAATACCTAAAAAATAAATCAATTAATCTCCCTATCGTCAATTTGGTAGGGAGATTGTTTCACGTGAAACAATCCTCTTATCCCCAACTAGTCAAAATCCCTAACTTTTCATCATGCTTTCCACCTTTCTTTCGGCAATATTCTCCACAATTTATTTCATTTCTATTATTTTTGATAAAAAAAGATTATTACTTTAAGTTTTCATGATAAAATAGTGAAAGTGACCATTTAATAGTTTATACTAGCACTTGCATGCCTTTAATAGAATTTGGTTTGATTAAGGGCAAAAAAGCTAGAAATGTTTAGTTCATATTGAAGGTAGGTGTCATCGTGGGGAAAATCATCGCGATTGCAAACCAAAAAGGTGGGGTTGGAAAAACCACCACTTCTGTAAATTTAAGTGCTTGTTTAGCTTATATTGGAA
Source organism: Bacillaceae bacterium (assembly GCA_041640535.1). Lineage (GTDB taxonomy): Bacteria > Bacillota > Bacilli > Bacillales > Bacillaceae_L > Litchfieldia. The sequence continues at coordinate 27,001 of JBEQAC010000006.1, read as the reverse complement.
AGAGAGTATTATTAGTAGATATTGATCCACAAGGAAATGCAACGAGTGGCACAGGTATAGAAAAAGCAGAAGTCGAACAATGTATTTATGATGTTTTAGTAGATGATATTGAAGCAAAAGTTGTGGTTAAAGCAACTGCTGTAGAGAATCTATCAATTATTCCAGCTACCATTCAGCTAGCAGGAGCTGAGATCGAATTAGTTCCTACAATCTCACGTGAAGTGCGCTTAAAAAGGGCACTTGAAGCTGTGAAAGATCAATATGATTACATTATTATTGATTGTCCTCCATCTCTTGGCTTACTCACCATTAATGCATTAACAGCATCAGATGCTGTATTAATTCCTGTACAATGTGAGTACTACGCCTTAGAAGGGTTAAGTCAATTACTAAATACAGTTCGATTGGTACAGAAGCATTTAAATACAGAATTAATGATTGAAGGAGTTTTGTTAACCATGCTGGATGCTAGAACAAACTTAGGTATCCAGGTGATTGATGAAGTGAAAAAATACTTTCAAGATAAGGTATACCATACCATTATTCCAAGAAATATTCGTTTAAGTGAAGCACCAAGCCATGGGCAGCCAATCATTATTTATGATCCGAAGTCCAGAGGAGCAGAAGTATATTTAGATCTTGCAAAGGAAGTGGTTACAAATGGCTAAAGGTCTAGGAAAGGGAATAAATGCTTTATTTACCAACATGGAGGTAGGTAAAGAAGAGGTGGTTCAAGAAATCAAAACTACTGAATTACGGCCTAATCCTTATCAACCACGTAAAACGTTTGATGCCCATGCCATTGAAGAATTAAAAGAATCCATTATAACACATGGAATTCTCCAACCACTCATTGTTAGAAAAAGTATAAAGGGGTTTGAAATTGTTGTCGGGGAACGTCGATTTAGAGCAGCAAAGGAAGCAAAGCTACAATCGGTTCCTGTTGTGGTTAGAGAGTTATCAGAACAGCAAATGATGGAACTTGCATTATTAGAGAATCTACAAAGAGAAGATTTAACACCGATTGAAGAAGCGATTGCGTATCAGTCTTTGTTAGAACATCTCAAACTAACACAAGAGCAATTAGCTCAAAGATTAGGGAAAAGTAGACCTCATATTGCTAATCATGTTCGACTATTATCTTTACCCCAAAATGTTCAACAGTTAATTTCAGACAATAAGTTATCAATGGGTCATGGTAGAACCTTGCTTGGATTAAAGAAAAAAGAAAAGTTGAATACACTCGTGGAGAAAGTCTTAAAGGAACAACTAAATGTCCGTCAGCTTGAGGATTTAGTGAATCAATTAAATGAAAATGTTCCACGTGAAACAACAAAAGTAAAACCTAAAAAAGATATGTTTATTCGTGAAAGGGAGAACGTCTTACGTGAAAAGTTTGGTACCTCTGTATCGATTAAACAAAATAAGAAAAAAGGCAAAATAGAAATTGAGTTCTTCTCTAAAGAGGATTTAGAAAGAATTCTTGATATGCTAGACGACTCTACAAGCGTATCTTAATCTTTAGCTAGGAGAAATGTTAAGTGGTATTATTAGGAACCATTGTGAATGGATTATGTATTATTATTGGAACACTATTAGGAAAATATCTTAATCGTATTCCAGATAATATAAAAAATACGGTCATGCACGGGATTGGCTTGGCTGTTATGATTTTAGGAATTCAAATGGGTTTAAAAAGCCAACAGTTTCTTATTGTCATTTTTAGCTTAGTCATCGGTGCTCTTCTGGGTGAATGTTGGGCATTAGATGATAAACTAAATAAAATGGGACAATGGATTGAGCGAAAAGTTGGAAAAAAGAGTGAAGGAACAATTGCCAAAGGTTTTGTTACGGCAACCTTGATATTTGTTATCGGTGCTATGGCAATAATCGGTGCACTTGATAGTGGGTTACGCCAAGATCATCGTGTTCTTTATACCAAATCGATTATTGACGGATTTACTAGTTTGATTTTAGCAACAACATTAGGAATAGGTGTTATATTTTCGGCTATTCCTGTTATGTTATATCAAGGTTCAATTGCACTATTTGCGACTCAAATTGAAAAGTGGGTTCCGCGTGAGCTCATGGACGCCTTTATTGTTGAAATGACGGCAACAGGCGGGATCATGATTTTAGCAATTGGACTAAATTTACTAGGAATAACAAAAATTAAGGTGGCTAACTTTCTCCCAGGAATCTTAGTGACAGCATGTATCGTTACAGGTGTTTATTTTTGGAATGATTTCTTGCTCGCAGTTCAATCTATAGGATAAGACAAAAACTTCTTCTTATTAATCATAAGAAGAGGTTTTTTTATTTAAATTATACGTTTGTTCATTTGATAAAAGACGTCTGCGTCCATGGAGAAAATCGACATGAGCAATTCCCTCTGCTATTACATTCGCTAGTTTCATGACAAGACTTAGTCGAGTATTTTGAAGAACAAAAAACTCCATAAAACCACTCACATTAACGATTCCTGTAATGTGCATATTTCCAACAGGGGTTAATTCTTTATTCACTCCTGCACCTGGTTTTACAGGGCCTTCCCCGACCGAGATGATTCCGACGCTTTTTACCCGACCTAAACATGCATCAATTCCAATAATGAAGGGGTTTTTATAGGTTTGTTGAATCATCTCCATTTTTTCTATTAAATTAACGGCATGAATAGGATCATCCAATGTACCATATACATGAAAATGGGACAATCTTTTCTCCATTAATTTTGTACCAACTAGTGGACCAAGAGAATCACCTGTAGATCTATCCGTTCCAATACAGATAATAATAATTGGTTGATTGCTAGAAGGGAGTAAAGAAGAAATCGTTGTCGCTACGTTTTTTACAGCATCTTCATCATCATACGGAATTCGGGTGTTATCACTACCAATAGTATCAAAAAGATTTTGTTTTAGATTCATAGGTTTCACCCCTTATTAATAGTAATAACAGTATACGGAAAAACTTAGAAATCTATACATGAACGAAGCGAATATATTTCATGCAGTTCTAATAGGTAAATAGGAAGCGGGGAAATGGGGGAGTCAATGTGTGGAATGCAGGTTTTAAGTGGATGTTTTTAATTATGGGAACCATTATTGGAGCAGGGTATGCATCTGGGAGAGAATTATGGCAATTTTTTGGGGATCAAAGTGGACTTGCCATCCTTATTTTTACAGTTATTTTTTCAATTTGTTGTTTTGTGATTATGAAAATAAGTTATAATGAACAATCAGAACATTTTATTCCCGTTTTACAAAAATTAATCGGTAAACGATTAGCAAAATATTATGATGTTATGATTATACTTTATTTGTTTACAACAACAGTCGTGATGCTTGCGGGGGGAGGGGCAACTCTTGAGGCTTTTCAGATTCCCTATTGGGGAGGAATCATCATCATGTGTGTACTACTCATTCTTTTATTTGTTAAGGGAATCCAAGGGATGGTAACAATGAATGTTTTTATTATACCAATCCTCATTACAGGATTAATCACGACGTTACTAATCTTTATTACTTCGAAAGAAAGTCAATTTACATTTGATTGGTCGGCACAACATAATTGGCCTTCCGCATTTACATTTACCGCATTAAATATTTTACCATTGGTTGCAGTTCTCTCAGCTGTAGGGAAGGAAATGAAACATATAGGTGAGGCGTGGATCGCTAGTATAGGAAGTGGGCTTGTATTAGGAATCATTTCATTTATATATAATGAATCCTTAATGCAAGTTGCATCAGAAATTATGTTATATGAAATACCTCTATTCGCCATTTTGAAATTTTATCCTTTTCCAATGCTAGTTTTTATGTCATTCCTATTATGGGCAGCCATCTTTACGACTGCTGCTTCTGGTGTATTTGGAATTACCACTCGCTTTCGGGAAAAGCTTCACTTACCATTATGGAAAATTTCTATTTTTACACTAGCCATGATGATTCCGTTCACCACCTTTGGGTTTACCACTCTAGTTTCTATTCTTTATCCGATATACGGAATTGCGAATCTATATTTACTTACGTCAATTTTGTTATATCCAATTACGAACCGCTATAAATTTGAATGAAAACTTGGTAAAATACTTACTAAGGAAATTATAGAGAGGTAGATTTCAGTGCAATGGTATGAAAAACTTAATACAACGATACATGATTACCTATATAATGAAGATTTATGGATCGGTATAGGTACAAGCTTACTGAAAATAATCGTGATTTATCTTGTGGCGTTGATTGTCATTCGAGTTGGTAAAATTGCTATACGTAATATATTTAAAGTAAGAGCAAAGGGGCCAATTCAAGTAAGTGAGCGTAGAGAAACAACCTTAATTAAGCTGTTAGAAAACATCTTGACCTATGTTGTCTATTTCATCGCATTTATTATGATTCTAGAGTCGATGGAAATTGAAATACGTGCATTGCTTGCTGGGGCAGGAATTTTAGGACTTGCAGTTGGATTTGGTGCTCAAAATCTTGTGCGAGATATTATTACAGGATTCTTTATCATCTTTGAAGATCAATTTTCCGTTGGGGACTTTGTAAGAATTGGAACATTTGAGGGAGTGGTAGATGAAATTGGGCTACGAACAACAAAAATTAAAAGCTTTACAGGTGAACTACATATCTTACCAAACGGTAGTATTGTAGAAGTAACGAATTTTTCCCTTCATAATAGTGTGGCGATTGTCGATGTAAGTATTGCGTATGAAGGAGATATTGTGAAAGCAGAACGAGTCCTTGAGGAACTCCTTCAGGAATTACCGGATAAGTATGAGGATATGGTTTCTATACCACAGCTATTAGGAGTTCAAAACTTAGGTCCTTCTGAGGTGATTTTAAGGGTCACAAGTGAAGTCCGTCCAATGCGCCAATTTCATATTGCAAGGATGCTAAGAAAAGAAATCAAAAATCGTTTAGATGAGTATGGTATTGAAATCCCATTCCCTCGTTTAGTCATGTATAATCGAGTAGAGGGACAAGTGGAAAAACAAAAGGGTACAATGTAGAAGGGTGAGTAGAGATGGTCGATAAGGAGTTTCATTTGAATGATGTGGTAGAAATGAAAAAACCTCATCCATGTGGTGCAAATAAGTGGAAGATTATTCGAATGGGAATGGATATTCGAATCCGATGTGAAGGATGCTCACATAGTGTCATGATCCCTAGAAAAGAATTTGCAAGAAAAATGAAGAAAATATTGGTTAAGCATGAGGAAGTTTAATAGCCTCGTGCTTTTTTTCATAGGCTGTTTTCTAAAAGGTTGTTGTTTTTAAAACGAATTAGATGGAACTCACTTGATTGGAACGGATATGTGTGACTCCTGCGGGATCTGCAGGTAGGATGAGACCCCGCAGGCACGAGGAGGCTCATCACCTGCCCCGCGGAAAGCACACACCTGGAGTGCAAATCAATATATCTTAGTTAAATAGCAACAAATTTCACGAAAAGAGCCTTTTCATAAAAGAAAGATTGCAGAAAATGTAAGACCCATGTATGCTATCTAAAAAGTAGAAAAAGGCAATAGGAGAGATGAACCGTTGGCAACCTTTAAATCAGCTTGTCCATTGAATTGCTGGGATAACTGTGGTTTTGAGATCGAAATAAAAAACAATAAAGTGATAAAAATAGACGGCGACAAGAATCATCCAATTACTAAAGGAAAGATTTGTGGTAGAGGAAGGATGCTTGAAGCGAGAACAAACTCAGATCAAAGGTTACTATATCCTTTGAAAAAAATGGATGGTCAGTTTACTCAAATTAGCTGGGAGCAAGCATTAGATGAAATTTCAATAAAGTTACTAGAAATAAAAAATAAATATGGATCAACATCTGTTCTTCATAGTCATGATTATTCCAATAGTGGATTATTAAAAAACATTGATAAGCGCTTCTTTAATTGCTATGGTGGTGTGACCGAATTAACAGGTAGTATTTGTTGGGGAGCAGGGATTGAAGCACAAAGGTGGGATTTTGGAAATGCTTGGAGTCACTCACCTGATGATCTTCTGAATAGCAGACATATCGTCATTTGGGGACGAAATGTTTCAAGGACAAATATTCATTTATATGAAAATCTTCTAACAGCAAAGAAAAACGGGGCGAAAATTATTGTCATTGACCCGATTTACAATCCAACTGCTAAAATAGCTCATTCCTACGTTTGTGTAAAACCAGGAATGGATGGTTTTCTAGCAATGGGGATCATGAAGGAAATATTGAGACTACAACTTGAAGATCAAACCTTCATACAGCGCCATACTGTAGGATACTCAGACTTAATAGAGTTGTTAGAGTCGGTTACAATTGAGGAACTCATTGAATTTAGTGGTGTTCCACGTGAAACATTTACCGATCTGGCGATGAGTTATGGAAATGGACCAACGTCAACGTTCTTTGGACTAGGAATGCAGCGATACGCAAATGGTGGGAATACGATTCGGCTGATTGACGCCTTGATTGCGATGACTGGAAACATTGGTATTCCAGGTGGGGGAGCTAATTTTGGGAATCTACAGGTTGGACAAAGTTTTAATGTTGAACAGCTTTCACTTCCTAATAGAAGAAAGAATCATCGAACGTTTACGATGATGAAGCAAGCGGAGGGGATAATAAATTCCGTCAATCCAACTATTAATATGATAATCGTTACTTGTGGCAATCCACTTACACAAGTACCTGATACAGCAAAAGTAAGGGAAGCGTTCGAATCGGTCGAAACTCTCGTTGTCATTGATCAATTTATGACCGATACAGCTGAACTAGCAGATTATGTTTTACCAACTACAACGGCATTTGAAGAAGAAGATGTTTATTATTCTTCTATGTTCCATCATTACGTTAACTATGGACCCAAATTAATCGAAGCACCAGGAGAAGCAAAGTCTGACTTATGGATATGGACAGAATTAGCAAAAAGATTAGGGTTTGGAGAAGAGTTTGATTTTACAAGCGAAGAATGGGTGGAAATGGGGTTAGGTGAACTAAAGGACAGGGGAATGACATTAGATAAATTAAGAGAAAAGGGGCATTTCCCTTTACCTATTGATCATGTCCCATGGTCAGATTACAAGTTTCAAACACCTAGCGGGAAATACGAATTCACCTCAAGTCTTGCAGAATCGAAAGGTTATGATGGGAAATTAAAACTTCTTTTTCCAAAAGAATCAATATATAATGAGAAATTAGCTCATCAATATCCATATACTCTTCTTACCATTCACCCGATGCGTTCCAATCACTCTCAGCATTACCATATGATTGATAGCTTACAAACGATTAAAATTGAGATTTCAAAGGACATTGCTGAAGAGTTAGATTTAATAGAAGGTGAACAAGTTCGAGTATATAATGAAAGAGGAGAAATTAAAGGAAATGTGCGAATCTTAAAAAAAGCACATCCAAAAACGATTAATATTGACGAAGGTCAGTGGAATAAATTTGGTGGAAGTGTCAATGTACTAACACCAAGCCTTGAATCAGATAATGGGCAAGGAAGTACATTGTATGATTGCTTAGTGAATATCGGAAAAATATGATGTGAGAAATGTGCTGACACTAATGAATGTTAGCACATTTATTTTTGTTAAATACAAAAAGTAAGAAATTCGTTTCTACTGGGATTAAGCTTGTGTTTTTTTACTGTACTATCTATAATTGTGAAAGGTTAGCTTTGTATCCGGATATGGAAGATTTTTGATCGCTAATCAGAATTTATAAACATAAATTCTGAACGCATAAGTGCAACTAGGCAGTTGCCAGCGCCTAAAGGCTTGGCACCAGGCAAGTTTTCTTAATGTGAGAAACACGTTTTCGATTATCGATGATATTTCAAGAACGTATAAATATGTCCGTGCATAGCACGAAAATAATGATCTCGAGGAGTGAAGGAAATGGCATTAACTGCTGGAATCGTCGGACTTCCTAATGTAGGAAAATCCACGCTTTTTAATGCAATTACACAAGCGGGAGCAGAGTCAGCAAACTATCCCTTTTGTACAATTGATCCGAATGTTGGGATTGTAGAAGTACCAGACCACCGTTTAACACAACTAACTGAGCTTGTCCAACCGAAAAAAACGGTTTCGACTACTTTTGAATTCACGGATATTGCAGGGATAGTTAAGGGGGCGAGTAAAGGAGAAGGACTAGGGAATAAATTTTTATCCCATATTCGCCAAGTGGATGCGATTTGTCATGTTGTGCGTTGCTTTGCAGATGATAATATTACGCATGTATCTGGAAAAGTAGATCCTATTGATGATATTGAAACCATTAACCTTGAGTTAATTCTTGCTGATTTAGAATCTGTCGATAAGCGTATTGACCGCGTTGGTAAATTAGCGAAGCAGAAAGATAAAGAAGCCTTATTTGAGCATGAAATTCTTGTGATGCTAAAGGAAGCATTTGAAGCAGAAAAACCAGCTCGTACAGTGGAATTTACAGATGAACAAATGAAAATTGTGAAAGGGCTACATTTATTAACCATTAAACCGATGTTATATGTTGCAAATGTAGGTGAAGAAGATGTAGCAGATCCTTCAAACAATGAATATGTTGGCCAGGTAAGAGAATTTGCTGCAAAAGATAATGCAGAAGTGATCGTTATTTGTGCGAAAATCGAATCGGAAATCGTGGAACTTGAAGGTGAAGAGAAGGCAATGTTCCTTGAAGAGCTTGGAATAGCAGAATCTGGCCTTGACCAATTGATTCGTGCTGCGTATAGCTTGTTAGGATTAGCTACTTATTTTACTGCAGGTGTACAAGAAGTTAGAGCATGGACATTTAGAAAGGGAATGAAAGCACCTCAGTGTGCCGCAATTATCCATACTGATTTTGAAAGAGGATTTATACGCGCTGAGACGGTTTCTTATGATGATTTAATGAATAGTGGATCAATGACTGCTGCTCGTGAAGCAGGGAAAGTCCGTTTGGAAGGAAAAGAATATATCGTTCAAGATGGGGATGTCATTCATTTCCGTTTCAACGTATAATAGGAAGAACAACAGAGCTACCTTAAGAGTACTTATTTTGTACTTTTGTGGTAGCTCTTTTTTTAAAAGACTGTTGTTTTAAAACGAATTAGAGGGGGCAAGTTGATTGGAACGGATATGTGTGACTCCTGCGGGATCAGCAGGAAGGATGAGACCCCGCAGGCACGAGGAGGCTCATCACCTGCCCCGCGGAAAGCACACACCTGGAGTGCAAATCAACATATCTTAGTTAAATTGCAAAAAAGTTTATGAAAACAGCCTATTAAAAAATCAATCTTGCTTATGATAATGTAGTGTGCTATAATTCTACTCTGTGAGTAATTAATAAATTGCTCCTTGTCCTTTAAAAAAAGGACCGTTAGTCCAAAAGGAGGTGAACGTGATGAGAAAATACGAAGTTATGTATATCATCCGTCCAAACATTGATGATGAAGCGAAAAAAGCTTTAGTTGAGCGTTTTAATGGCGTCTTAACAGACAATGGTGCGGAGATTACAAACGTAAAAGAATGGGGTAAGCGTCGTTTAGCTTATGAAATCAATGATTTCCGCGATGGTTACTACATGATTATTAACGTAATGTCAAATGCTGAAGCAGTAAACGAGTTTGATCGTTTAGCTAAAATCAGTGAAGACATTATTCGTCAAATGGTTATTAAAATCGAAGAATAATTTTTTATAAATAAAGGAAATGAGTGTCATTTCCTTAGAATATGTGGTTAAGGAGTGGGTTCTGATGATGAATCGCGTAATTCTCGTTGGTAGACTTACGAAGGATCCAGAATTACGGTATACCCCAAGTGGAGTAGCTGTAGCAACTTTCACGTTAGCTGTAAACAGAGCCTTCACGAATCAGCAAGGTGAACGTGAAGCAGACTTTATCAATTGCGTCATTTGGCGTAAACCAGCCGAAAATGTGGCGAACTTCTTGAAAAAAGGAAGCCTAGCAGGAGTAGATGGTCGACTACAAACTCGTAATTATGAAGGTCAAGATGGGAAACGTGTATATGTAACCGAGGTTTTAGCTGAAAGTGTTCAGTTTTTAGAGCCAAGAAATGCAAACAATGACCAGCAGCGTGGCGGTGGAGGTTCCTACGGTGGAGGCTCATTTGGCAGCCAAGGCCAAGGACAGGGGAATCCATACGGTCAGGATCAGAACCAACAACGAAACAACAACAACAATCAAGGCTATACAAGAGTGGATAATGACCCATTTGCAAATGATGGACAACCAATTGATATTTCAGATGATGACTTACCATTCTAATACGTGTAGTTTAACTTAAAAAATTGAAGATGGAAGGAGGAGAAACTCATGGCAGGTGGACGCAGAGGTGGACGTGCAAAACGTCGTAAAGTTTGTTATTTCACAGCTCATGGTATCACTCACATCGACTATAAAGATGTAGATACTTTGAAAAAATTCGTTTCTGAGCGTGGTAAAATTTTACCTCGTCGTGTAACAGGAACTAGCGCAAAATACCAACGTAAATTAACAGTTGCTATCAAACGCGCTCGTCAAATGGCATTATTACCATATGTTGCAGGTGAGTAATAAATAGATAAAGCAGTGAGATTTCCTCACTGTTTTTTTATTTGTTTAGAGAACCTAAATACGTTAATAACATGTGGATAACTTAAATCGAATAACTTTGCAACGCCTATAAACAAGGTGGATATATGTAATAAATATCCATTTTAGTCAGTATAAACACTTGATACTAAAGGATTCTTATTATTGATAATAAATGCCTCATGAATGCGCTTTTATTATTTTGAAAAGTTAATAACATGTGGATAAGTTTTTAGAAAAGGAAAAAAGGTTTCGTTTTTAAGTCGATAGGTTGTTCTTTTAAAAGGGGAAAATAGGTTTAGAGTGGTCGGATATTTTGTATAATAGATAAAATAGAAAACATGTATTTTAGAGAGGTGCCAACTTGAAAAAACAACGATTTATAGTTGATGGAGCCCTTTTATTAGCCATTTATGTTGTGCTCTTATTTGCGGCCGTCTATATGCCGTTTATCGGCATGATTTTTGTGTTTTTATTGCCACTACCATTTATCATTTTCACAAGTAAATATAGTGTGAAAAGAGCACTTATCCTTCTTGTAGGGGCAACGATATTAGGCCTGTTATTTACTTCGGTTATAGGATTAGCTTTTACTCTTATGTTTGGTATAAGTGGAATTGTTTATGGTTTTCTTGTAAAGAAAGAAAAGCAGCCACTGGAAGTGTTGCTAGGTGTAACCTTAGCTTATTTAGGTACTTTGGTTCTTTTTTATGTTTTGGCGAATAGTATTTTGGGAATTAACTTTAACGCTTTATTAGACCAGTCGATCAGAGAAACGATGGAACTATATAAACAAATATCCCAAGCTACAGGTACTCAAAATGAAACTCTATTAACGGATTTAGAAGAAGGGTTAAAGCTCTATACATACTTATTGCCAAGTACATTTGTAATTGTTTCCTTTATGTTTGCATTAGTTACCCAACTTCTTTCTCAACCTATTTTAAGGAGATTAAAAGTAAAATACAGCCAATTGCCACCACTTCGAAACATTTCAATTCCAAAAAGTATGCTTTGGTATTATTTAATTGTCTTGGTCTTTTTGTTTTTTGACTTAGAGGTTGGTTCATTTTTATACATGGCAGTAATGAATTTATTTTATATTCTGCAACTGCTAATGGTGATTCAAGGACTTTCCTTTGTTTTTTATTTTAGTCATCAAAAGAAACTACCGAAAATTGTTCCCATAATCATTTTGGTTCTGACACCATTTTTACTTTCTATTATAAGAATCTTAGGTATAATTGATTTAGGGTTTCAATTGAGAAGTAAAATTAAGCCAAAAAGCTAAAATTGGATAGGGAGCTGAAGGTATGCCCGATTTTTATAAAAAGAAAGTTTTCCGCTATCCCATCTATGCATTGCTCATTGTAACAGGCCTCCTCTTAGGGGTAATTCTGTACTATCATTATATAATAGGGATAGCTGGTTTTCTGCTCCTTGGATTGATCCTTTTTTATATGTATAAAGCTGAAACATTATTAAATCAGGAAATGGAAAACTACATTTCGACTCTTTCCTACCGATTAAAGAAGGTGGGGGAAGAGGCATTAATGGAAATGCCAATCGGTATCATGCTTTTTAATGATGAATATTACATTGAGTGGACAAATCCATTTCTGTCTTCATGTTTTGATGAAGATACACTTGTAGGAAGATCATTATATAGTGTAGCAGATGCTCTTATCCCCCTTATTAAGCAGGAGGTTGATACCGAGATTATCACGCTACATGACCAAAAGTTTAAAGTGATTATTAAGAGAGAAGAGCGATTACTTTACTTTTTTGATGTCACAGAACAAACTGAAATTGAAAAGCTTTATGAGGATGAACGAACGGTTTTAGGAGTTATTTTCCTTGATAATTACGATGAAGTGACACAAGGGATGGACGATCAACGCAAAAGTGCTATTAATAGTCAAGTAACATCCATCTTAAATAAATGGTCGAATGAAAATGGAGTGTTTTTGAAGCGAATTTCTTCAGAGCGATTTATTGCTGTGTTAAATGAGCATATTCTATCTCAACTTGAAAAAGGAAAGTTCACGATCCTTGATGAGGTGAGAGAACAAACTTCGAAGGATAGTATCCCACTTACCTTAAGTATAGGAATTGGTACAGGTGTCCCTTCTTTACCAGAATTAGGAACACTTGCGCAATCGAGTTTGGACTTAGCGCTTGGCCGAGGTGGGGATCAGGTTGCGATTAAACAAACAAATGGAAAAGTAAAATTCTTTGGTGGTAAAACCAATCCGATGGAAAAACGCACAAGAGTACGTGCTCGGGTCATTTCCCATGCCTTAAAGGAACTGATTGTCGAAAGCGATAAAGTGATTATTATGGGGCATAAATATCCAGACATGGACTCAATAGGGGCAGCGATTGGAATATTAAAAATCGCACAAATTAACCAAAAAGAAGCTTATATTGTGATCAATCGTTCTGAACTTGACTCAGGTATTCATCGGTTATTAGATGAAATTAAAAACCTCCCTGAGTTATGGGAACAATTCATTACTCCAGAACAAGCAATCGAACTTTCAACACCCGAGACTTTACTAGTCGTCGTAGATACTCATAAACCATCACTTGTCATTGAAGAGCGATTATTGTATAAGATTGATAATGTGGTGGTGATTGATCATCACAGACGTGGAGAGGATTTTATTGATTCACCGCTATTAGTCTATATGGAGCCATATGCATCCTCTACATCAGAGCTTGTGACTGAACTACTAGAGTATCAACCAAAACGCCTAAAAATGACCATGCTTGAAGCGACTACCTTACTAGCAGGGATTATTGTTGATACGAAGAGTTTTACACTTAGAACGGGGTCGAGAACCTTTGATGCCGCATCTTACTTGCGCGCACAAGGAGCAGATACGGTACTCGTGCAAAAATTCTTAAAAGAAAATATTGAGCACTTTAAAAAACGTTCAGATTTAATCAATACAGCTTATTTTTATAAAAATGGGATTGCGATTGCAACAGGTTCTGAGGAAGAACTCTATGATCAAGTATTAATCGCACAAGCTGCAGATACACTGCTTACGATGAGTGATGTGGTTGCCTCATTTGTAATCTCAAGGAGAAACGATTCACTTGTAGGAGTTAGTGCAAGGTCACTTGGAGATGTCAATGTTCAAGTGATCATGGAAAAACTCGGCGGCGGTGGTCACTTAACCAATGCGGCGACCCAATTACAGCAGATTTCAATTGCTGAAGTAGAGGAACGACTTACAAAAGCAATTGATGAATATTTAGAAGGAGGCAGTAAACTATGAAGGTTATATTTTTAAAGGATGTAAAAGGTAAAGGGAAAAAAGGAGAAGTAAAAAACGTTTCAGATGGATATGCAAATAACTTTCTATTGAAGCAAGGACTTGCCATTGAAGCTACTGCAGGTAATGTAAAAACATTAGATGCTCAAAAAAATAAACAAAAGCAAGAAGCGATTGAAGAGCTAAACCAAGCAAAAAAACTTAAAGAAACGGTTGAAGCATTAACGGTTGAATTAAGTGCAAAAGCGGGTGAGGGCGGTCGCCTATTCGGATCTGTCACGAGCAAACAAATTGCAGATGAATTAGCAAAAAAACATCAGATTAAAATTGATAAACGTAAGTTTGATTTACCAGATGGAATCCGAGCACTTGGTTTTACGAATGTGCCTGTAAAGCTACATCCTGAGGTAACTGCAACGATTAAGGTTCATGTAACTGAACAGTAATTACCATTGCAAGTTTTAATAAATCGTATAAAATAAAGAAATGTGATTTGTTATAAAGACAAGTCACATTTTTTCACCTAATAAGAAAGTAAAATACTTTCTTAACGTGTAAGTGCAACTAGGCAGTTGCCGGCGCTTAAGGCTTGGCACCAGCCAAGTTTTCTTTATATAAAATAAATTCGTATACTTAAAATTACAATAGATTAATAGAAATATAGATCATTTAAGGGAGTGGAGAAAATATGAATGATGTATTAACTGATCGTATTCCTCCGCAAAATATAGAGGCAGAGCAAGCGGTACTTGGAGCTATTTTCCTAGAGCCAGCTTCATTGACAATGGCAACAGAGGTCTTAATTCCTGAGGATTTCTACCGAGCGGCACATCAGAAAATCTTTAAGGTCATGATTTCTCTTTCTGATAAAGGTGAGCCGGTTGACTTAATTACCGTGACGTCAGAATTAGCGGATGCTAAAATGCTTGAGGAGGTCGGCGGTGTTTCGTATTTAAGTGATATTGCGAACTCCGTTCCGACTGCTTCTAATATTGAATATTACGCACGTATTATTGAAGAAAAATCAATTTTACGCCGTTTGATTCGAACCGCTACAACCATTGCGCAGGATGGTTTCTCGCGAGAAGATGAAGTAGATGCGCTTTTAAATGAAGCGGAAAAGAACATAATGGAAGTCGCTCGTAGAAAGAATGCAGGGGCTTTTAAGAATATAAAAGACGTTTTAGTTGAGACTTATGAAAATATTGAGACACTTCATACTCGTGTAGGAGATGTAACAGGGATTCCTACAGGATTTTTGGAACTAGATAAAATGACAGCTGGATTTCAACGAAATGATCTCATTATTGTGGCAGCACGTCCTTCGGTAGGTAAAACTGCCTTTGCACTGAATATTGCTCAAAACGTCGCAACGAAAACAGATGAGAATGTCGCGATTTTTAGTCTTGAGATGGGTGCTGAGCAGCTTGTTATGAGGATGTTGTGTGCTGAAGGAAATATTAATGCACAAGCATTGAGGACAGGGTCATTAACAGCAGATGATTGGGGCAAGCTTACGATGGCGATGGGAAGTCTATCTAACTCAGGTATATTCATTGATGATACACCAGGGATTAAGATTAATGATATTCGTTCAAAATGCCGACGTTTAAAACAGGAATCTGGTTTAGGGATGGTTCTGATAGACTATTTACAGCTAATCCAAGGAAGCGGAACAAGTAAAGATAACCGTCAGCAAGAGGTTTCTGAAATCTCTCGATCATTAAAAGAGCTTGCTCGTGAATTAAAGGTACCAGTAATCGCTCTATCACAGCTATCACGTGGAGTAGAGCAACGACAAGATAAACGACCAATGATGTCTGATATCCGTGAATCAGGAAGTATTGAGCAGGATGCGGATATCGTAGCCTTCTTATACCGTGATGATTACTATGATAAGGAATCAGAGAATAAAAATATTATTGAGATTATCATAGCAAAACAACGTAACGGCCCAGTTGGTACAGTTTCCTTAGCGTTTGTGAAGGAATATAACAAATTCGTTAACTTAGAACGCCGATTTGATGATGCAAATATTCCACCTGGAGCATAACCCTGATAATTTTTATCAGGGTTTTTATTTTTTTTACGACTATTGGGGAAAATAAACAGAGGTTACTTACATTACGAACAAATATTCAAGAATATAATTTAATGTTCGTGTTTTATTGACTTTATGAGGTGTTACTGGTAAACTAATTTTGTTTGAAAAGGATATTTTTGAAAAATTCCGTTTTCAGAATAGCCTTTAATAAGAATCGTGAAAATGTAACAGATCATGGTGGAGGTGCCTAGGTTATGGCTTCAGTAGTTGTTGTTGGAACTCAATGGGGAGATGAAGGAAAGGGCAAAATTACAGACTTTCTTTCAGAGAATGCAGAGGTAATTGCTAGATATCAAGGTGGAAATAATGCAGGACATACGATTGTTTTCAATGGAGAAACGTATAAGTTACATTTAATTCCTTCTGGTATTTTTTATTCAGATAAAATTTGTGTCATCGGTAACGGGATGGTAGTTGATCCAAAAGCGCTTGTGACTGAGCTTAAATATTTACATGATCGTGGAGTAAGTACAGATAATTTAAGAATTAGTAATCGTGCACATGTTATCCTACCTTATCATTTAAAACTTGATGAAGTAGAAGAAGAACGAAAAGGTGCAAATAAAATTGGAACAACGAAAAAGGGAATTGGACCAGCTTACATGGATAAAGCAGCACGTGTAGGAATTCGAATCGCTGATTTACTTGATCGCGAAACATTCGAAGAAAAGCTAACACATAATTTAGCTGAAAAAAATCGTTTGCTTGAAAAGATGTATGAAGTAGAAGGCTTTAAAATTGAAGATATTCTTGATGAGTATTATGAATATGGCCAACAAGTTGCGAAGTATGTAACAGATACATCAGTGGTATTAAATGATGCACTAGATGAAGGTCGTCGTGTATTATTTGAAGGTGCACAAGGGGTTATGTTGGACATTGACCAAGGAACATATCCTTTCGTTACATCTTCAAACCCTGTAGCAGGTGGAGTAACGATTGGGTCAGGTGTAGGACCATCAAAAATTCAACATGTAGTAGGAGTTTCTAAAGCTTATACAACACGTGTAGGTGATGGACCGTTCCCGACTGAATTAAACAATGAAATTGGAGATCGTATTCGTGAGGTAGGTCGTGAATATGGTACAACAACGGGTCGTCCACGCCGTGTTGGATGGTTTGATAGTGTGGTAGTAAGACATGCTCGCCGTGTGAGCGGGATTACAGATCTATCCCTAAATTCAATCGATGTACTAACAGGTATTGAAACGTTGAAGATCTGCGTTGCGTACCAATACAAAGGAAAAGTCATGGAAGAATTCCCAGCAAGCCTAAAAGTTCTTGCAGAGTGCGAACCAGTATATGAAGAGCTACCAGGTTGGACAGAAGATATTACTGGGGTTAAAAACCTAAGTGAGCTACCTGATAATGCTCGTCACTATATTGAGCGCATCTCACAGCTTACAGGAATTCCATTATCCGTATTCTCAGTAGGACCAGATCGCAATCAAACAAATGTAGTGCGTAGCGTTTACGCAAAATAATAAAGAAAAAGAGCTTATCAGGCTTGTCCTTTTAAGCTCTTTTTGCTATATTGAAACATGTGAGTTTTAAAAGAAAATATTTTTTTGAAAAAGTTCTTGCCTTTGTATGTGTCAATATGATATATTAATAAACGTCGCTGAAACAAAACAGACATTACGACAAAATAATACAAACCGAGTTTCATTTCAAGTCTTTCTTAAACAAAATAACAAAACCGAGTATCATATCAAAATTCATTTTAATTTTGAGCCATTAGCTCAGTCGGTAGAGCATCTGACTTTTAATCAGAGGGTCGAAGGTTCGAGTCCTTCATGGCTCACCAACATTTATTTTAATGTTGGCCCGTTGGTCAAGCGGTTAAGACACCGCCCTTTCACGGCGGTAACACGGGTTCGAATCCCGTACGGGTCACCATTTTGTTCTTAGATAAAAATTTTAAATAGTAGGTCCCGTGGTGTAGCGGTTAACATGCCTGCCTGTCACGCAGGAGATCGCCGGTTCGATCCCGGTCGGGACCGCCAGTTTTTCCTAGCATGTGCTAGTTTATATAGATCTTTTTTATAGATAAAAATTTTTTGAATAATTTAATTAAGGCTCGGTAGCTCAGTCGGTAGAGCAATGGACTGAAAATCCATGTGTCGGCGGTTCGATTCCGTCCCGAGCCACTTCTAAAAAGCACAGAATAAAAAAATCTGTGCTTTTTTGCTTTTATAGGCTCTTTTATAAAGGAAATCATACAAAATTCGAGCAAGTATATCAAATTAACCATATAAAAGTAAAAAAATGTAAGTAATGCTACATTTATGTTACATTATTCGTCATAGTATTCTACTATTTACAGAAATTATGGTAAAGTAATAGTGTGATTAAATGTGAGAATTGTCGAATAAACACCCTTTCGATACATACAAGGTATTAACCAACGTGCATGAAAATGACGGGATGTAAGCTTTGTTTAGGAGGAAAGACTGTGGTAAACCATAATAATAATAAAAGAAATATATTTCCTAGGTCATTGTTTCGTAAGAACGGCCTATTAAAAAAGATTGCGTTATCTACTTTTGCATTTACTACTATAATGATTGGATCAGCCGTTGCAGATAATCAAATTTCAACAGTCTATCATGTATACATCAATGGTGAAAACATGGGGACGGTTGATAACGAACAAGTTGTTAATCAAGTAATAGATACAAAGATTGCTAGCATACAAAAAGAATATGAAGACTTAGAGTTAATTGCTGATAATATTAAACTTATACCCGAACAAGTCTTTCGTTCAAACGTAAATAATAGTGAAACAACGAAGAAAATTGCTTCTACCGTCGATATTGTTGCGAATGTGTCTGCTGTAGTCATTGAAGATGAGATCATTGCTTACCTAAGTGATGAAGAAGCTGCTAATGAAGCAATTAAACGATATAAACTAAAATATGTAAACGAAGAAGATTTACTAGATATTGAAGCTCGAAATAAGACTGAAGTTGTTCTCCCTACTTTAAAAGAAGGGGAGTCTCGTATAGTAGACGTTCAATTAGTAGAAAAGGTTTCAGTTTCTCAAGAAAAAATTAATCCTAGTGAAGTTTTAACAGTTGAAGAAGCTTTGAAACTCCTAGAAAAGGGTACATTAGAAGAAAAGAAATATAGTGTAAAAACAGGGGATGTTCTTGGATCAATTGCAGTGGACCATAACTTAACCACAAAAGAACTATTAGCTCTAAATCCAGGATTAAATGAGGATTCTCTAATTAAAGTTGGACAAGAATTAAATGTAACTGCCTTTAAACCACTTCTTACCGTTCAAACGATAATGGAAGAAGTAAAAGCAGAAAAAATAGATTATACATATGAAATCAAAGAAGATTCCAATATGTATAAAGGTGACCAGAAGGTACAACAACAAGGTGAAGAAGGCCAAAAGGTTGTAAATTATGTCATTAGCAAGAGCAATGGACAAACAGTAAAAAAGGAAAAAGCAAGCGAAGAAATAATTAAAGAGGCTATACCACATATCGTTGTAAAAGGTACGAAGGTTGTTCCTTCTCGTGGCACAGGCCAATTAGCATGGCCTGCTGTTGGCGGTTATATTTCAAGCCAAATGGGATATCGTTGGGGTCAAATGCATAAAGGAATTGATATTGCACGCCCAAGTAATCGTACGATAAAAGCAGCAGATAATGGAACCATTGTCTCAGCTGGATGGGATGGCGGATATGGGAATAAAATCGTCATTGATCATAATAATGGTTTTAGAACTGTGTATGCCCATCTTGATTCAATTAGTGTAAATGTTGGACAAACAGTATCACAAGGACAACAAATTGGTGTGATGGGATCAACTGGTCATTCTACAGGTGTTCATCTACACTTTGAAGTTTATAAAAATGGTAGTCTACGAAATCCGTTAGAATATCTAAGTAGGTAGACTCTTACAACCTCTAGACATGTTTCTAGAGGTTTTTTCTGTCGAACATCGAATTATTAAAAGATTGAGATTTAACGTATTATGGTAACAGATGAATTAGGTGTATTTTTTTGATAAAGTATAGATATAAATAGAGGGTCGATTCAACTTTTAATTCAATATAAAGGGGAATAGAACATGGATAAAGTAATTCTCGTCGTTGATGATGAAAAACCAATTGCAGATATTTTACAATTTAATTTACAAAAAGAGGGCTACAAGGTTGTTTGTGCTTATGATGGCTTAAAAGCGATTGAAAAAGTAGAAGAACTAAAACCGGACTTAATACTTCTTGATATTATGCTTCCATTTAAGGACGGAATGGAGGTATGTAGAGAAGTACGTAAAAAGTACGATATGCCGATTATTATGTTAACAGCGAAAGACTCTGAAATTGATAAAGTACTTGGGCTTGAGCTTGGAGCTGATGACTATGTAACAAAGCCTTTTAGTACTCGTGAATTATTAGCTCGTGTAAAAGCGAATTTAAGGCGAAACAACCAGAAGTCTGAAGAAGCAGAGGATACCTCAAATGAAATAGCTGTGGGGTCTCTGATTATCCATCCTGATGCCTATGTTGTTTCAAAAAGAGGTGAAATGATCGAATTAACACACCGTGAATTTGAGCTTCTACATTATTTAGCTAAGCATCTTGGACAGGTGATGACAAGAGAGCACTTGCTTCAAACGGTATGGGGTTATGATTATTTTGGGGATGTTCGAACCGTCGATGTTACGGTTAGGCGATTACGTGAGAAAATTGAAGATAGTCCGAGTCATCCAACATGGATTGTTACTAGAAGGGGTGTAGGGTATTACCTTCGAAATCCAGAACAGGAGTAATTGTATGTAATGAAAAAAGTAAAATTCTTTCGTTCAATTCATTTTAAAATTGCGGTGATCTATGTTCTCCTTATTATCATTGCGATGCAAATCATCGGTGTTTATTTTATTGGAAAACTTGAGACACAGCTAGTTGAAAATTACCAACTCTCCTTAAATGAGAGGGTTAACCTCCTTGCGTATAATGTTGAACAAGAAATGAATAAAGATCGAGAT
The DNA here is from genome assembly GCA_041640535.1 of Bacillaceae bacterium. Lineage (GTDB taxonomy): Bacteria > Bacillota > Bacilli > Bacillales > Bacillaceae_L > Litchfieldia. Next base: position 6,036 of record JBEQAC010000006.1, on the reverse strand, counting down.
GAAAATACCTCGACTCTTGAAGAAGACATAAGAGTCATTTTAGAAGACTTTGTCTCCGAAGATATTAACGAGGTACGAGTCATCGATAATAAGAGTAGAGTCATTGGAACGTCAAATCCTTATAATCAAGGAATTATTGGAAGAAGGACAGCAGAGCTTCTTGTCAAACGAACACTGGTTGTCGGTTCAGGGGATAAAAAAATTCTCCTTGATCCAAAGACAAACCAAAGGATGTATGTATCTTTTACTCCGATTCGCTCCAATAATGAAGTGATTGGGGTTATCTATTTAATGGCTTGGATGGAAAATGTCTATGAAGATATAAAAGAAATTAACGATATCTTTGTAACAGGTACCGGAATTGCGATGGTGATTACTGCATTACTAGGAATTTCTGTTGCACAAACCATTACAAGACCCATTACAGCTATGAAGAAACATGCCCTTGAGATGGCAAAAGGGAACTTTTCCAAAAAGGTAAAGGTGTATGGCCATGATGAGATTGGGCAGTTGGCGCTAACCTTTAACTCCTTAACAAGGAAGCTCCAGGATGCGCAGGCAACGACAGAGGGAGAAAGGCGAAAGCTTACCTCTGTATTAAAGCATATGACAGATGGAGTGATTGCTTCAGATCGAAAAGGACGTGTTATTCTCATTAATGACCCTGCCCTTAAGATGCTAAATGTTTCACGTGAAACAGCACTAAATAAAGAAATTTTATCTTTGCTTAACTTATCTGAACAATACGAGCTTGATGACTTAGCGAATCAGTTAGATTCAGTTGTCTTAGACTTCAGTACAGAGACTAAACCATATATATTAAAAGTAAATTTCTCTACCATTCAGAGTGAATATGGAAGAATGAACGGGATTATTGCCGTTTTATATGATATTACCGAGCAAGAGAAAATTGATGAAGAGCGAAGAGAGTTTGTGGCCAATGTATCGCATGAGTTAAGGACCCCGTTAACGACAATGAGAAGCTATTTAGAGGCGCTCGCGGACGGTGCTTGGGAGGATAAAGATATCGCTCCACAGTTTATTGATGTAACGCAAACAGAAACAGAACGAATGATACGATTAGTGAATGATTTACTCCAGCTTTCAAAACTCGATAGTAAGGATTATCGATTAACAAAAGAATGGGTCGACTTTACGACTTACTTTAATAAAGTGATCGACCGTTTTGAAATGACAAAAGAACAGAATGTTGTATTCCACCGTCAGCTGTTAAACGAACCTATTTATGTTGAGATGGACCAGGATAAAATCACGCAAGTCTTAGATAATATCATTTCAAATGCACTTAAATATTCACCTGAGGGTGGCGAAATTATTTTTAGGATGAAACGCAACGATGATTATTTAGAGGTAAGTATTGAAGACTGTGGGGTTGGGATTCCACAGGAGAATATTATTAATATCTTTGAACGTTTTTATCGGGTAGATAAAGCACGTACGAGAAAGTTAGGTGGAACAGGCTTAGGCTTAGCTATTGCGAAGGAGATGGTCGTTGCTCATGGTGGAGAGATATGGGCAACTAGTAATGAAGGAATTGGAACAACCATCTTCTTCACCCTGCCTATTGAACAAGAAATAGAGGATGAATGGTCATGAGGTTTGAATCAGTAAAATCATTCGTACTAACCATATTAGTATTATTAAGTATCTTGCTTACTTGGGGTTTATGGACGTATCAACCAGATTATGACACGATTGAAAATACAACCAATATTGTGCGTGATGTTTCCATCAGTAACACGAAGGAAGTGTCGAGCTTAATCAGACCAACAAAGGTATTATTTCATTTTGAAAATCAGCATTTTGGAACAGTAGATGAAACCAATATTACAACCATGGTTCGAGATATTCGAAAATGGGAGATTTATGATTTTACGAATATTTCCTCTACCATTTCAAGTTATGATTTTCTTCGTTTTACACAGAAGCCAGGACATGTTCAGGTTCTTTATCCTGATGAAATTCCATTAACTCTATTTCGTCCAATCTACAAGTTAACGGATCAAAACTTACCTTCCGTGTCGTTTGACAGGATGATTATTAATATGAATGTAGATGACGAAAAAAGTGGGATTGTCTATTTTGTCTCAAATGCAAATCAACTAATATACGAGGCAAAAGTGGGAAGTGAATATATTGATGATTTTAATCGACATTATTATCAATCATCGAACAGTTATCCAGAGTATTTTTCTTATAGTGTAACGGAGACGAAATCGATTTTTTTACCAAAAAATAAGACACCGATGCATAGTGTTCAGTATTATACTGATTTCTTGGACCCTGAAATATTTAAAGAAGCGTTGTTTGCAGACCCAAATATAGTGAAAAAACATATTTTGACCTATGGTGAAGAGTATACAGATGGATCAAAGCTATTACAGGTGAACGCTGGAAGGAAATATATTCAATTTGTAAATCCAGTGAATAACACCGAGAACACTTCGGTTGGTTCAAGTGATTTAATTAAAAGTAGTATCGATTTTATTAATGATCACGGTGGTTGGACAGACACGTACCACTTTTTCAGTTGGAATAAATTTGAACAGCGTACGGTGTTCCGTTTGTATGTGAAAAACTACCCTGTCTTTAATAAAAATGGGTTAACTGAAATTCATCAGGTGTGGAATAAAAATGAGATTATGAGGTATCAGCGCCCGTTACTAGTGTTGGAGATTCCAATTCCTTCTGCAGAAATTGAATTACCTTCAGGAGAAGTGATTCTTAAGGCGATTTCATCACAACCAGATTTCCAGCCACATCTATTAGAAGATATTACACTTGGGTATGAGCTTATTGAAACTCCAGAAAAGATTAGTGTAGCAACTCTCGTTCCAATATGGAGCTATAAATATGAGGGTCGATGGAAAAGAATCGATGTACCTGAAGAATTAGGAGGGAATGAAGGTGGATTGGAGTAAAACCAAAACTATTTTTATTATTACCTTCCTGATTCTTGATCTTTTTCTAACCTATCAATTCATGGAAAAACGGAATCGTAGTGAACTAGATATGATCATTGAAGCAAGTATAGAGGAACATCTTGAAGCAGAGGAAATCACCTATGGTGAATTACCAAAGCAGCCAAAGGAAGGAACCTATATTAGCGGGAAAACGAAATTTTTTACATTCGAAGATGTGAAGGATTTAGACGGTCAAGAGATTAGTTTAGAAAATCCGGCTTTATTACAATCGATTTTAACAGAGCCGGTAAAGATTACGGATGCTAATAATGCAACCATGCGCCTACAGCAATTTTTAAAGGATTATATCATGAATGGCGAATCCTATGTATTATGGCAAATCGATGAGGAAGCAGGTACCATTATTTTCTTCCAACAATATGAAGACAAAATATTTTATAATAATGCAAGTAATATAAGTGGTCTGTTAGTGATTAATATAAATGAAGAACAAGCGATTGTTTCTTATAAACAAACGATGCTCGTTGATTTTGAGGAATATGATAAAAAAGAGATTTTACCTGCAATTAAAGCAATTGAGAACTTATATAAAAATGATCATTTAAGGCCAGGAAGCTCGGTCACAAGTATTGAATTGGGGTACTATCCTCTCGTTCAGCTCTCAGAATCACAAGTACTGGCTCCAACCTGGCATATTGTTGTAGACGATAAAGTGGATTATTATGTGAATGCCTTTGAAGGGCAAATTTTAGAAAAAATGGAGTGATTGTTCATGAGCTTGCATTTTAGTGTACTTGCGAGTGGAAGTACTGGAAATGCGTTCTATGTTGGAACTGACAAGCACTCCCTTCTTGTGGATGCTGGTTTAAGTGGAAAGCAACTAGAACTGTTATTTAAAAATATCGATCGTAGTGTAAAGGATTTATCGGGGATTTTAGTTACACATGAGCATAGTGATCATATAAAAGGATTAGGTGTACTAGCAAGAAAGTATAAGCTGCCAATCTATGCAAATGAAAAGACATGGAGAGCCATGGAGAAAAATGTTGGAGAAATACCAACAGAGCAGAAGTTTGTCTTTGAAATGAATACAGTCAAGTCATTTGGTAGCCTTGATGTTGAATCCTTTGCTGTTTCACATGATGCGGCAGATCCAATGTTTTATGTGTTTCATTATGAAGGGAAGAAAGTGGTTCTCATCACAGACACAGGATATGTAAGTGATCGAATGAAGGGAATCATTGAAAATGCGGATGTTTATGTGTTTGAAAGCAATCATGATGTTGAAATGCTGCGCATGGGGCATTATCCTTGGAGCATTAAACGCCGGATTCTAAGTGATGTAGGACATGTTTCAAATGAGGATGCAGCACTAGCGATGACGGATGTCATTGGCGACCGAACGAAACGAATTTACCTTGCTCACTTAAGTACAGATAATAATATGAAGGATTTAGCGAAGATGGCTGTGCAGCAAACGATTGAAAGTAAAGGGTTTGTTATAGGGGAACAGTTTGATTTATATGATACAGACCCAAAGGTACCAACAAAATTAGCTTATGTATAACATTAAAAAAAAACGCCAAGATGTGATTGCATCTTGGTTGAATTTTAGGTATGGATGAGTATAATCATGAATAGGAAGACAATACGATCTGTTATTCATTCGTTCAAATCTGAAAGGAATGGTGTAATATGGGGTATTATGATCAAGATTATGAGCATTTAAGACAGAGGAGAAATGGTAGAAAACCAGGCTGGCTTCTTTCAGCCTTTGTAGGGGCTGTCCTTGGAGCATTGTTCATTATTGTTTTAATACCAGTACTGACAAAGTGGAACATTCTCCCGTATGAGATGGCCATAGTGGAAGAGCAAAATGGACTGGATGAGGTTGATTCAAGTCAGTCAAATGTTCCGGCCAATCAAACGAATATCGTGGTGAATGTATCCTCTGAAATAACGAATGCAGTTGAAAAGGTTAGTGAAGCAGTTGTAGGAATTGTGAACTTAAGAGAATCTAACTTTTGGACGGAAAGCTCACAAGAAGCGGGTACAGGTTCAGGTGTTGTCTATAAAAAGGCGGATGGAAAGGCATATATTGTCACAAATCAGCATGTCATTGAAGGAGCAACAAATATTGAGGTTTCTTTAAGCGATGGTTCAAGAGTACCAGCAAAAGTATTAGGTGGAGATGTTTGGACCGATTTAGCTGTCCTTGAAATTGACGGCAGTCATGTGAAGAAGGTTGCAGAGTTTGGAAATTCAGATAATGTGAAGCTTGGTGAACCTGTGATTGCAATCGGAAATCCACTGGGTCTACAGTTCTCAGGCTCTGTTACTCAAGGAATTATTTCAGGACTTAATCGCTCCATTCCAATTGATATTAATCAAGATGGTGTAGCTGATTGGCATGCAGATGTTATGCAAACAGATGCAGCCATTAACCCTGGTAATAGTGGTGGAGCGTTAGTGAATATTCAAGGCGAAGTGATTGGGATTAATTCAATGAAAATCGCACGTAGTGCCGTTGAAGGAATTGGATTATCCATTCCAATTACAATTGCAAAGCCAATTATTGAAGATTTAGAGGCGTATGGTGAAGTTCGAAGACCCGTAATTGGCGTAGGAAACTTAAAAGCATTAAGTGAGATTTCATCTTATCACCGGCAGCAAACATTGCACTTACCAACGGATGTAACAGATGGGGTAGCCATTTTAGAAGTAGTAGCGAACACTCCGGCAGCGAAAGTAGGACTTCAGGAATTAGATGTCATTGTTGAATTTGATGGTGAAAAAATCAGTTCAGTGATTGAGTTAAGAAAACATCTTTATAATAAGAAGAAAATTGGTGACGAATTAGAAGTCACATTCTATCGAAATGGTGAGAAACAAACAGTGACATTAAGATTATCGGATGAGTCATTATAAATGATTAAAGGGGAGCATAGGGCATGCTCTCCTTTTATTGTGCGCCCAGCATGGGTGCAGTCTATAGGGTGAAAGTCCCGAACTGTGAAGGCAGAAGTAGCAGTAGCTTAACGCAAGGGTGCCTGTGGTGACGCAGAATCTGAAGGAAGCGAGCGGCAAACCT